>NZ_CAXSVC010000015.1:124148-137756 GCF_964240755.1 Bacteroides sp. HPS0048
AAAGGGCGCTTAGCTCAGCTGGTTCAGAGCATCTGGTTTACACCCAGAGGGTCGGGGGTTCGAATCCCTCAGCGCCCACAGAATTAGGAAATTAAAAATGCTTCGTGAAGTCTTTCGCGAAGCATTTTTTGTTTTCTTACCTCTTTTATATAAACTTTCTACCCCCTTTATGCATTATAAATCAGGAAAAAGAGTTAATTTTGCAACCTGATAATTATCCGAACGACATATGAAACTTGATTTATTAACGGCCATTTCTCCTATTGACGGCCGATACAGAGGTAAAGCTGAAGCTTTAGCTGCCTATTTTTCTGAATTTGCACTGATAAAATACCGCGTGCAGGTAGAGGTGGAATACTTCATTACTCTATGCGAACTACCATTACCGCAACTTAAAGGAATCGACAAAAGTGTATTTGAAGCCTTACGTGCTATCTATCGTAACTTCTCTGAAGCAGATGCTCAGCGTATCAAAGATATAGAGAGTGTTACTAATCACGATGTGAAAGCAGTAGAATATTTTTTGAAAGAAGAATTTGATAAATTGGGCGGATTGGATGACTACAAGGAGTTTATTCACTTCGGCCTGACTTCACAAGATATTAATAACACCTCTATCCCTCTTTCGATAAAAGAGGCATTGGAGCAGGTGTATTACCCGCAGATCGAAGAACTGATAGCTCAGTTGAAAACGTATGCTACAGAATGGGACGCTATTCCGATGCTTGCCAAGACACATGGACAACCTGCATCTCCAACCCGTTTGGGTAAAGAGGTGATGGTATTTGTGTATCGTTTGGAACGTCAGTTGGCGGCGTTGAAAGCAGCTCCCGTAACTGCAAAGTTTGGTGGAGCAACCGGTAACTATAATGCGCACCGCGTAGCTTATCCGGAGTATGACTGGAAGGCGTTTGGTAATCGTTTTGTTGCAGAAAAATTAGGCCTGGAGCGTGAAGAGTATACTACCCAGATATCAAATTATGATAATTTGTCGGCTATCTTTGACGCAATGAAGCGTATTAATACGATAATGATTGATATGAACCGCGACTTCTGGCAGTATATCTCTATGGAGTACTTTAAGCAGAAGATAAAAGCTGGTGAAGTAGGTTCAAGTGCGATGCCGCATAAAGTGAATCCAATAGATTTTGAAAATGCTGAAGGTAATCTTGGAATAGCAAATGCCATTCTTGAGCACTTGGCGGTGAAATTGCCGGTATCCCGTTTGCAGCGTGACTTGACAGATTCTACTGTGTTGCGTAATGTGGGTGTGCCGTTCGGGCATATTATTATCGCTATTCAGAGTTCTCTGAAGGGATTGCGTAAATTGTTGCTGAACGAGTCGGCTATTTACCGCGATTTGGACAATTGCTGGAGTGTGGTTGCTGAGGCTATTCAGACAATATTGCGCCGCGAGGCTTATCCGCACCCGTATGAGGCCTTGAAAGCGCTGACAAGAACTAATCAGGCAATAACGGAAAGCTCTATTAAAGAGTTTATCGAAGGGCTGAATGTTAGTGAAGATATAAAGAAAGAATTAAGAGTGATAACTCCGCATACATATACGGGACTCTAAAAAAAACTCTGAAATACCGGCCGTGAGGCCTATGTTTAATTTTTATTCGAATAAAGTAATGAGTACAGAAAACGAAGAATGGCGTGACAACTCTAATGAAGAGAACACAGGCGCCGGCCGTGATGGTAACAGATCTTACAACAGAGAAGGTGGATATAATCGCCCTTCTTACAACAATCGTGAAGGTGGCGATCGTCCGTATCGTCCAAGATTCAATTCTAATGGTGAAGGCAGCGACCGCCCGCAACGTTCTTATGGTGACCGTCCGCAACGTCCTTCTTATAATCGTGAAGGCGGTGATCGCCCGTATCGTCCGCGTTTTAACAATAACAACGAGGGTGGCGACCGTCCGCAGCGCTCCTATGGTGATCGTCCTGCTTATGGTGACCGTCCGCAACGCCCTTCATATAATAACAATCGCGATGGCGGTGACCGTCCGTATCGTCCGCGTTTTAACAATAACAACGAAGGTGGCGACCGTCCACAGCGTTCTTATGGCGACCGTCCGCAGCGTCCTTCTTATAATCGTGAAGGTGGTGACCGTCCGTATCGTCCGCGTTTTAACAATAACAACGAGGGTGGCGACCGTCCACAGCGTTCTTATGGCGACCGTCCGCAACGTCCTTCTTATAATCGCGAAGGTGGTGACCGTCCGTATCGTCCGCGCTTTAATAATGGAGGCGAAGGCCGTCCGCAAGGATTTGCCCGTCCGCAGCGTCGTACAGGTGACTATGATCCCAATGCGAAATATAGTAAGAAGAAACAGATAGAGTATAAGGAACAGTTTGTTGATCCGAATGAACCGATTCGTTTGAATAAATTCCTGGCTAATGCAGGTGTTTGTTCACGTCGTGAAGCCGATGAATTTATCACAGCCGGCGTTGTTTCGGTGAATGGTGAAGTGGTAACGGAATTGGGTACTAAGATCAAACGTGCTGATGTCGTGAAGTTCCATGATGAAACGGTAAGCATTGAACGTAAGGTGTATGTGCTGCTGAATAAGCCGAAAGATTGTGTGACTACTTCTGATGATCCTCAGGCGCGTCTTACTGTAATGGATCTTGTGAAAGGAGCTTGTAGCGAACGTATCTATCCGGTAGGACGTCTGGACCGTAATACTACTGGTGTGTTGTTGCTGACGAATGATGGCGATCTGGCTTCTAAGCTGACGCATCCTAAGTTCTTGAAGAAGAAAATCTACCATGTTTATCTGGATAAGAATCTGACAAAAGCGGATATGGATCAAATTGCTGCCGGTGTTGAACTGGAAGATGGTGAAATCCATGCAGATGCAATCAGTTATGCCGACGATATTAAACGTGATCAGGTGGGTATTGAAATCCATTCCGGAAAGAACCGTATTGTTCGTCGTATTTTTGAATCATTGGGCTATAAAGTGGTAAAACTGGATCGCGTATTCTTTGCCGGTCTTACTAAAAAAGGGTTGCGTCGTGGTGAATGGCGTTATCTGACAGAACAGGAAGTAAATTTCCTGCGCATGGGATCTTTTGAATAATATAATAATGTATATACAATAGTTATGGAAAAGATTAGTAGAACAAAAATTGTCGACCTGATGAAGCGCGAAGACTTTGGCGCTATGGTCAATGTGAAAGGATGGGTTCGTACCCGTAGAGGTAGCAAACAAGTAAACTTTATCGCACTGAATGACGGTTCTACAATAAATAACGTACAGGTAGTAGTTGACCTGGCTAACTTTGATGAGGAAATGCTGAAACTGATCACTACAGGCGCTTGTGTAAGTGTAAATGGGGTGATGGTTGAGTCGGTAGGCTCGGGGCAGAAAGTTGAGGTGCAAGCTCGTGAAATAGAGGTGCTGGGTACTTGTGATAATACATATCCGTTGCAGAAGAAGGGACATTCAATGGAGTTCCTTCGTGAAATAGCACATTTGCGCCCCCGCACTAACACGTTTGGTGCAGTGTTCCGCATTCGTCATAACATGGCGATAGCTATTCATCAGTTTTTCCATGAGAGAGGATTTTTCTATTTCCATACGCCGATTATTACGGCTTCGGATTGTGAAGGAGCAGGCCAAATGTTTCAGGTTACTACTAAGAACTTATATGATCTGAAGAAGGATGAAACCGGTTCTATCATTTATGATGACGATTTCTTTGGAAAACAAGCGAGTCTGACTGTCTCGGGACAGTTGGAAGGTGAGTTAGCTGCAACTGCTTTGGGGGCTATTTATACATTTGGACCGACATTCCGCGCAGAAAACTCGAATACGCCTCGTCATCTTGCTGAGTTCTGGATGATTGAACCGGAAGTGGCGTTCAATGATATCACAGATAACATGAATCTGGCCGAAGAGTTTATAAAATACTGCGTGCAATGGGCTTTGGACAATTGCGCCGATGATGTGAAGTTCTTGAACGACATGTTTGATAAGGGCTTGATAGAGCGTTTGCAAGGCGTGTTGAAAGAAGATTTTGTACGTTTGCCTTATACAGACGGTATTAAGATTCTGGAAGATGCCGTAGCTAAAGGGCATAAGTTTGAATTCCCTGTTTATTGGGGAGTTGATTTGGCCTCTGAGCACGAACGTTATTTGGTGGAAGAACATTTCAAACGTCCCGTAATTCTGACTGATTATCCGAAGGAAATCAAAGCTTTCTATATGAAGCAGAATGAAGATGGAAAGACAGTACGTGCTATGGATGTGTTGTTCCCGAAGATTGGTGAAATTATCGGAGGGTCAGAGCGTGAGTCTGATTATGATAAGTTAGTTACCCGTATCGAGGAACTTCATATCCCGATGAAAGATATGTGGTGGTATCTGGATACGCGTAAATTTGGTACTTGTCCTCATTCAGGTTTCGGACTTGGCTTTGAGCGCCTGTTGCTCTTTGTGACAGGTATGGCTAATATACGTGACGTTATTCCGTTCCCGCGTACACCGCGTAACGCTGAATTCTAATAAAACAGTTTCTCAATAGAGGGGCTTGTATCTTTTTAAGGTACAAGCCTTTTTTATTGCTTTACATTTGTTTGATTCTCAAAAGATTTTTTTATATTTGTAAGCGACAGGCCTTGAAAGTATTAACTAAAAATAATACGGCGATGAAAAAACTCTATTTCTTTACCATATTGATGGCGATGCTGTTGATGGTAACAGGTGTTATGGCTCAGAAAAAAGCGAAGTTTCAACCTGCTAATCTGAAAGGAATCTGGCAACTGTGTCATTATGTGTCAGAACTTCCGGATGTTCCGGGAGTGTTAAAGCCCAGTAATACATTCAAGGTTTTAAGCGATGACGGACGGATTGTGAATTTTACCATAATTCCCGGACAGGATGCCATCATTACCGGATATGGTACTTATAAGCAAGTGACGGAGCATTCTTATAAGGAAAGTATAGAGAAAAACATTCATCTTCCTATGCTTGATAATAAGGATAATATTCTCGAATTTGAGATAGAAGACAATGATCTGCTCCATTTAAAGTATTTTATAGCAAAAGACCTGAACGGTAATGAACTGAATTCCTGGTTTCATGAAACATGGAAGAGGGTGGAGATGCCGGCTGTATTTCCGGAAGATATCGTAAGGTAAGAAAATGAATGGATGACATAGGAAGAAGAAAAGAGATCAGTTTTTTTGATTTTGATAAGAATTTGTACAAAATCTAAATATCTTAGGATAAAAATAATATTCAAGTATTCGATTACTGCTTACTTTTGTTGTCGTGCTATGATGGCAGGCGGCAAAACTGAATACATCTATTATTTTTATATATGAAACATCATTTCTTTTCTTTGTTAATGGCTTTGTTCTTTTCGGGAAGTCTTTTAGGACAGGAGCAAAGTTCTTATATTCACTATTTGACTTCAAAAGAACATCCGGTGACTATTCATTTGTCAGACGCTATGTTGATGCATGAAATGCGGGAAACTCCCTCTCCATTGAATAATGCGGTGGTTGGTGAGCGGGCTGTTTCTTTGATGTGGCCTTTGGCTGGAGATAATCAGATACATGGGAGTGGACTCGATGGTATGGAGACACCTAAAGTAAGTAAATCATCTCAAATGTATCGGGTTCGTCTTTCACAAGACCGTAATTTTAAAGATAATGTAATAGAAGCAGTTTGTTCATGGCCTTTTTACAATCCCGAAATTCCTCTTGTAGATGGTGTCTGGTACTGGCAATACGGATATGTGGAAGGAGGAAACACTTCCTGGTCGGAGGTTTTGAAATTTACGCAAGAACCGCATCAGGATCGTTTTTCTCCTCCCTCATTCAAAACGTTTATAAGTAAACTACCATCGAGGCATCCACGTGTGTTGGTTGCTTCGGACGAGTGGGATACCTTTATTTCTCAAAGCGAGGATGCTCCTGAGCGAGCCTGGTATATTGCACGTGCAGAAAAGACATTGAAAGTTCCGATGAAACATATTGATGACACGGATACAAGTAAAATGGCTGATTTGGATAATGAGGTAAAACGTAATGCACTTCTTACCCGGGAAAGCCGGCGTATTGTAGATAAAGAAGAGGTCAATGCTGAGGTGTTTGTACGTGCTTATCTGTTGACTAAGGACGATCGTTATTATAAAGAAGCAATGAAGCGCATCCTCGAAATGATGAAGTGGGAGGAGAGTCCGAATTTTGTAGGTGACTTTAATGAATCGGCATTGCTTTCTCTTTGTTCTATGGCTTATGATGCTTTTTATGATAAGTTGGATGCTTCGCAAAAAAGATTATTGTTGAAAGAGGTACAAAAGAATGGAACGAAGTTTTTTAATCGTTTTAACAATCATCTGGAGAACCATATTGCCGATAATCATGTGTGGCAAATGGCTTTTCGTATCTTTACGATGGCAACTTTCAGTGTGTATGGTGATCTGCCGGAAGCCGAAGTGTGGGCTGATTATTGTTATAATTTGTGGGTGGCTCGTTTTCCCGGATTAAACCAGGATGGTGCATGGCACAATGGTGATTCTTATTTTCATGTCAATATTCGTACACTGATAGAGGTGCCTTATTTTTATAGTCGCATCAGTGGGTATGATTTTTTCTCTGATCCATGGTATGAGGGTTCGGCTATGTACGTTATCTATCAACAACCGCCTTTCTCGAAATCAGCGGGTAATGGAAGCTCTCATCAAAATGTGTTGCAACCTAATGGGGTTCGTGTGGGATATGCCGATGCATTGGCCCGGTTAATAAATAATACTTATAGTGCCGATTATGTACGGTGTATTTTGCAAAAGGAACCGGATTTGTTGCGCAAAGCTTTTATGGCTAAGACGGGAGATCTTTCCTGGTTTCGTCTTCAGAATCATACCCCTTTGCCGGAAGGTAGGAAAATGAAAGATCTTCCTCTTGCTTATGTGTTCCCACAAACGGGGGTAGCGACACTGATGTCTGATTGGGAGAATTTCAGCCGGAATGCAATGCTTACTTTTCGTAGTAGTCCGTATGGGTCGACCTCGCATGCTATTGCCAATCAAAATGCTTTCAATACATTCTTTGACGGGAAACCTCTCTTTTACAGTAGCGGACATCATATAAGTTTCACGGATGAGCATAGTGTATATTGTCATAGAAGTACACGGGCGCATAATAGTATTCTTGTCAATGGCATGGGGCAGAGAATAGGTACCGAAGGATATGGATGGATACCAAGATACTACACTGGCAAACGAATATCTTATTTTGTAGGAGATGCTTCCAATGCTTATGGTGAGGTGATTTCTCCTCTTTGGCTGGCTCGAGGGCGGGACTCTGGTCTTGAGTATTCACCTGCTAATGGTTGGGATAAGAATCGGTTGAAAACTTTTCGGCGACATATTGTTGAATTGGGAAATGCGGGACTTATTTTCATTTATGATGAATTGGAGGCCGACACAGCTGTCACCTGGAGTTATCTTTTGCACACAATAGAACATCCGATGATTATAAAAAATGATAAGGGGGTGATGCACATTACTGCAACGAATGCAGGAGGGGTGTCGGATGCTTATCTTTTTGCAAATGATAAACTGGAAACGAAGCAGACAGATCAGTTTTTCTACCCGGCTGTCAATTGGTTACGTGCAGATGACAAAGGATATTTTGCTCCCTACAAAAATCACTGGCATTTCACCGCGACATCTCCGCATAGTCCGGTATACCGCTTTGCTACTGTTGTGAGTACGCATGGGCAGGGGAGTGCCGGCGTTGTTCCTGAAAAAATATCGAAAGATACCTTAAAAGCCGGTGGATGGATAATAAAGATGAATATATCTCCTAAAGGAAAAGCTACTTTCACAATAGAGAATAAAGCGGAAAACATAGTTCTGGAATATGATGGAAGTACAAAGATAACAGAAGAGGGGCGAACTGTGATTTTGAAAGATCAGGTTCCGGAGCTGGAAATTTAAATATACTGATACAGTGTCCCTTTTTAACTATCCCTTACACAACTCTACAAGATTTTGTTCATAAGAGTGACAGGGGGTAAGGGAGAATCCATGTAAAAAGAACTTCGAATATAGGTAACATGGATTGGAGAGGTCTGAATGGGGGATATTTCCGGATGGGGATTATGTTTTTCTTACCCTTGTCTTTCAATCTGATAAATCCAAAAAAAGATAGAAATACTTTGCCAATTCAAAGAAAAGCCGTACTTTTGCAAGCCGATTATTATCACAAAAGGATAAGAGATTAATTCATAGCAAGTTAATCTTCCTTTGTCCGGGGAAGATTAATAAGTGGTGAGCAAATTTTTAGTAGTAACATTTAAAAAACAAATTAAGAGTGGATACTTTAAGTTACAAGACCATTTCTGCAAACAAGGCAACTGTAACCAAAGAATGGGTTATTGTTGATGCTACAGACCAAACTTTAGGTCGTCTGGGCGCAAAAGTTGCGAAACTGTTGAGAGGAAAGTATAAACCAAACTTTACTCCTCATGTAGACTGCGGTGATAACGTTATTATCATTAATGCAGACAAAGTTAAATTAACTGGTAACAAATGGAATGACAGAGTTTATTTGTCATATACTGGTTATCCTGGTGGTCAGAGAGAAATGACTCCTGCCCGTTTGATCGCTAAACCTAACGGCGAAGACAGATTACTGAGAAAGGTAGTAAAGGGTATGCTTCCTAAAAATAGACTGGGAGCTAAATTGCTGAGCAATATGTATGTATACGCTGGTAGCGAACACAAACACGATGCACAGAACCCGAAATCAATTGATATAAACTTACTTAAATAAGATATAATGGAAGTAGTAAATGCATTAGGCAGACGTAAACGTGCTATTGCACGTGTATTCGTAAGCGAAGGTACAGGAAAGATTACTATTAACAAGAGAGACCTTGCAGAGTACTTTCCATCAACTATTCTTCAGTATGTAGTAAAACAACCGTTGAACAAGTTAGGTGTTGCTGAGAAGTATGACATCAAAGTAAACTTGTGTGGTGGTGGTTTCACTGGTCAGTCTCAGGCACTGCGTTTAGCTATTGCCCGTGCACTGGTTAAGATGAATGCTGAAGATAAAGCTGCTCTTCGTGCTGAAGGATTCATGACACGTGATCCCCGTTCTGTTGAACGTAAGAAACCGGGTCAGCCAAAAGCTCGTAGAAGATTCCAGTTCAGTAAGCGTTAATGTGCTGCCTGACGGAATATGTTTAGTATCTAAACTACCGGGACTCTTTTATCAGGCTACCCGGCGGTTGGTTTAGAAAAACAAAAAAGAAAGTAAACGATTTAAAGAAAAAACAAGATGTCAAGAACAAATTTTGATACATTACTGGAAGCCGGTTGCCACTTCGGACACCTTAAAAGAAAGTGGAACCCTGCAATGGCTCCTTATATTTTCATGGAACGCAATGGTATTCACATCATTGACCTCCACAAAACTGTTGCAAAAGTAGATGAAGCTGCTGAAGCTTTGAAACAAATTGCAAAATCAGGCAAGAAAGTCCTTTTTGTTGCTACTAAAAAACAAGCTAAACAAGTTGTAGCTGATAAAGCTGCATCTGTAAATATGCCTTATGTTATCGAACGTTGGCCGGGTGGTATGTTGACTAACTTCCCTACTATCCGTAAGGCTGTGAAAAAGATGGCTACTATCGATAAGTTGACTAACGATGGTACTTACTCTAATCTTTCTAAAAGAGAAATCCTTCAGATCTCTCGTCAGCGTGCTAAGCTGGACAAGACATTGGGTTCTATCGCTGACCTGACTCGTTTGCCGTCTGCTTTGTTCGTTATCGACGTAATGAAAGAAAACATCGCTGTTCGCGAAGCTAACCGTTTGGGAATTCCTGTATTTGGTATCGTTGATACTAATTCAGATCCTTCAAACGTAGATTTCGTAATTCCGGCAAATGATGACGCTACTAAATCAATCGAAGTAATTCTTGAAGCTTGCTGCGCTGCTATGCAGGAAGGTTTGGAAGAAAGAAAAGCTGAGAAGATTGATATGGAAGCAGCTGGTGAAGCTCCTGCTAATAAAGGTAAGAAAAAATCAACTAAGGCCAGACTCGATAAGTCCGACGAAGAAGCAATCAATGCAGCTAAAGCTGCTGCCTTCATTAAGGAAGACGAAGAGGCTTAATATATTGTAAGTAGTCAGTAGTAAGTAGTTAAGTAGTAAGTAGCAGTACTTCTACTTTATGTAGCCAACATTCTACTTGACTACTTAACTACTTAATACTTGACTACTTTTTTTATAAACGAACTTAAAATAGGAAAATATTATGGCTGTAACAATGGCTGATATAACCAAGCTGCGCAAAATGACCGGAGCTGGTATGATGGATTGCAAAAATGCGTTGACAGAAGCTAATGGTGACTTTGATGGCGCTATGAAAATTATCCGTGAAAAAGGACAGGCAGTTGCTGCAAAACGTTCTGACCGTGAAGCTTCAGAAGGTTGTGTACTCGTGAAAGTTGCTGATGGCTTTGGCGCTATCATTGCTTTGAAATGCGAAACTGACTTCGTTGCTAAAAATGAAGATTTCATCAAATTGACTCAGAATATTCTGGATGCTGCTGTAGCTAACAAGTGCAAGACTCTGGAAGAAGTACAGGCTTTGCCAATGGGTGACGTTACTATTGCTCAGGCTGTAACAGACAGAAGTGGTATCACCGGAGAAAAAATGGAACTGGATGGTTACATGACTTTGGAAGGTCCTGCTATTGCTACTTACAATCATCAGGGTAAGAACTTCCTTTGTACAATGGTTGCTTTGAGCAAAGAAGTAGATCCGAAAGTTGGCCATGAGGTTGCTATGCAGGTTGCTGCTATGAACCCGATTGCAGTAGACGAAGCTGGTGTACCTGCTGATGTATTGGAAAAAGAAAAAGAAATTGCAGCTGACAAAGCTCGTCAGGAAGGTAAACCTGAGAACATGATTGAAAAGATCGCTATGGGTCGTATCGGTAAGTTCTATAAAGAGGTTTGCTTGTTGAAGCAAGAATACATTCAGGATGGTAAAATGACTGTTGCTGAATATCTGAAGTCAGTAGATAAAGATCTGACTGTTACTGCATTCAAACGCTTTACTTTAAGAGCTGAATAATTCAGTAGTAAAAAATATAAAAACGGCCGCTCGGAAATAGTTCTATAGCGGCCGTTTTCTTTTTTTTATAATATATTATTCATCGCCTGTCGCACCTCCCCGTGCGGGAAGCACCACTAACCTATGGGTTTGGTTCTTGTATAACCTTCTTTTTTTAGGAGTTCAAGTATTTTTTGTTTGAAATCGCCTTGTATCATGATTTCTCCATCTTTTGCTGCTCCTCCTACGCCGCATTTGGTTTTTAGTTGCTTTCCCAATTCTTTCAGATCATTGTCGGTACCGACAAAACCGGTGATGAGTGTTACTACCTTTCCGCCCCGGTTTTTACGATCCAGTTGTACACGTAAGTTTTGTTGGGCGGGGGCAAGTGTTACCTGTTCCTCATCGTCATCCATTTCATAATTGAAATCCGGGTTTGTGGAATAAACCACATTCAATCGTTCTTTCCAGTCATTATTCTTCATATCATTCATTCTTTTATATAGGTTCAAAGATAATGCAAACCGAGAGTAGAATAAAATGAACTCATTCATTTTTTATGTCGGTGTGCAGCTTATCTTCGCTTTTGGGCAAAAGTAATATTTTGTATTGACCCTTGCAATCTTTTGTGCTTTTTGTCGTCTAATACATATATTATGATAAATAGTAACTATGACAGCTTTTTATTGAAACGCAAATGATCGCAGATTAAATGGTTACGCTATACTTGAGCGATGATATTCTTTGCGTAAATCTGCGTTTCAATAATAGTATCATATAATTTAGAATGATTACTTAGAAAAAACTGGAATGAAAAGATATTTATGGTTTATAATATTCAGTTTCTTGACTTTATCTTCTATAGCACAAGTGTTTAAAGGGAAAATTGTAAATGAGAAAGGAGAACCGGTACCTTATGCATCCCTTTATTTGAAGGAATTGAGATGGGGATTTACTACTGATGATAATGGGTGCTTTCAAACAGAGCTTAAACCAGGACATTATACTTGTGAGATTTCTTCACTGGGATACACAGGACAGAGTCTTTCTATACAGATGCCTGCCGGAGGATTAGAAAAGAATGTTGTACTTGCTGAACGTATCTATTCTCTGAATGAAGTAAGTGTGGTAAAAGGAGCGGAAGACCCTGCGTATGCCGTTATGCGAAGAGCGATAGCCAATGCACCTTATTATCGGACTCAGGTAACTGGTTTTACTGCTGAAACCTATTTGAAGGGTACGGGGAAAGTGAAAAGTATTCCTGCGGTGTTAAAACTGTCCAAAGAGGTAAGAACGGAATCGAAAAAAATGTTAGGGAAACTGTTCTTGCTGGAAGAACAGCGGAAGGTTACATTCAAAGCTCCCAATATCTGGAAAGATACGGTAAAAGCTTACAGTAATACTTTTCCGGAAGAGATTCAGATAAACATGGGACTGGCAACTGTCAATCTCTATAATCCTACCATTTTTGATAAGATATCTCCATTGAGTAAAGGTGCTTTTTCTTATTATCGTTTTAAGATGGAAGGCTTCTATGCCGAAGGTGGGCATATGATAAATAAAATTAAGGTGATTCCTAAAAAAGATAATCCGCAATTGGTGGCGGGTGATCTGTATATTGTTGAAGATCTTTGGTGCGTTTCTGCAACCAGTCTTTCGGTTCGTATGGGCGGATTAAAAGCCATGGTAAAAGTGACTTGCAAAGAAGTGCAGCCCTCGGCTTTTTTGGCTACTTCTACCAGTATGGAATGCACTATCGATATGATGGGGTTCAAAGCGGAGGCATCTTATTTAGCTTCGGTACATTATGAATGCGTAGAAACGGTTGGTGGATTTAGGATGCAGGAACAAAAGGCATCTGAGGCTACGGTAATTCATGCAAAAATCACGAAGAAACAGGAAAAGGTACAGAAGCAGATAAAAGAACTCTCTGCAAAAGAAGATTTGACAATGAGTGAGGCTTATAAGTTATCCAAGCTGATGGAGAAATCAATAACAGCGTCCGATATGCTAAAATCTGAGCATAAGTATGAGCGGAGATCACTTGCCGAACGTTGGAATGTAGCAACTGACTCATTGGCAGATAAAAAAGATTCTCTCTACTGGGCAGCAATTCGTAGTGTCCCTTTAAAGCCGGAAGAGGTACAGAGCTATATTAATAAAGAGAAATTAATGGCTCCGAAAGATTCACTTCGGAAAGACAGTATAAAAAGACATCCTGTCGCAAGAAAGGTCTTGCAGGCTTTCTTTGTAGGGGATACATACCGGACTAAGAACAAGAAGGCCTGGATAAGTTTGTACGGACTACCTTCATATATTCCTGAATATAATTTTGTGGATGGATTCTGGTTAGGAGTACGTTTGGAAGGGGGAATTAAATTATCGGAGACTACAACTCTTCGGCTATCTCCATCTATCTATTATACTACTGCCCGTAACAGGGCCGACGCATTAAATAAATTACTATTGCATATGTACTTTTCTTATTGTTATTTAATTGAATATTAATTGT
>NZ_CAXSVC010000016.1:0-136830 GCF_964240755.1 Bacteroides sp. HPS0048
AGTTTTGGTTATAGATTATAAAAGAGAGAATAGTAGTTTTCTTCCTGATAAAAGGTAGTTTATATCGCCTTGTTTTGGACAAATATATACGATTAAGTTAGGTCCGGTTTTTAACTACTGATTCGCATTATATTACATCTAAGTTTATTTTGTATCTTATAGCTTTTCATTGTTAGCAAGAAAGCAGTTGAATAAGAAAGAAATTAAGGGGGGATAGGTATATAATATCTCGATATTTTGTGTAAAACTTGAAAATATAATTCATGTTTATAAGTATATTCTTTACTTTTGTAGAAATTTAAAAAAGAGAAAATTCATGATTGAGTCAGAAAGGAAACAAATAATAGATTTAGTACAACGCGAAGTTATTCCGGCTATTGGCTGCACAGAGCCTATTGCGGTAGCATTATGTGTATCGAAGGCAGCGGAGACACTTGGCACAATCCCTGAAAATATAAGAGTTCTTTTGAGTGCTAATATTTTAAAGAATGCAATGGGAGTAGGCATCCCGGGGACAGGCATGATCGGGCTTCCTATCGCAGTGGCTTTGGGGGCTATTGTCGGAAAATCAGAATATCAGCTTGAAGTGTTGAGAGATAGTACGCCGGAAGCAGTAGAACGAGGTAAGCGGTTTATTGATGAGAAACGTATTTGTATTTCCTTAAAAGAGGATATAGCGGAAAAACTTTATATTGAAGTTATTTGTGAAGCGGGAGATAAAAAAGCTACGGCAATTATTGCCGGTGGACATACTACCTTTATATATATAGCGCGTGGTGAAGAAGTATTGCTTGATAAACAACAATCCGGAACAGAAGAAGACGAACAAGAACCTTTGGAACTAAATCTGAGAAAGGTGTATGATTTTGCTTTGGAAGCTCCGTTGGATGAAATTCGTTTTATCCTTGAGACTGCCCGCCTAAATAAGGCTGCTGCCGAGCAATCTTTTCATGGAGAGTATGGGCATGCATTGGGAAGAATGCTCCGGGGGAGGTATGAACATCAGATTATGGGCGATAGTGTATTTTCTCACATTCTTTCTTATACTTCGGCAGCTTGTGATGCCCGTATGGCAGGAGCTATGATTCCTGTAATGAGTAATTCGGGAAGTGGTAATCAGGGCATTTCGGCTACTTTACCTGTGCTTGTCTTTGCAGAAGAGAATGGAAAATCAGAAGAGGAATTAATCAGAGCCTTGATGATGAGTCATCTCACGGTGATTTATATAAAACAAAGTCTGGGGCGTTTATCAGCTCTTTGCGGTTGTGTAGTAGCTGCTACAGGTTCCAGTTGTGGGATCACATGGCTGATGGGAGGAAGTTATGAGCAAGTAGCTTTCGCTGTACAAAATATGATTGCCAATTTAACCGGAATGATTTGTGATGGTGCAAAACCCAGTTGTGCTTTAAAAGTGACAACGGGAGTTTCTACTGCTGTTTTATCTGCTGTGATGGCAATGGAGAATCGTTGTGTGACGTCCGTGGAGGGTATTATTGACGAAGATGTGGATCAAAGTATTCGCAACCTAACCCGTATTGGTTCGCAGGGAATGAATGAAACGGATAGAGTGGTATTGGACATAATGACACATAAGAACTGTTAGGGAATTGAAAATTGAAAGTTGAAAATTGAAAACTGGCTGCGCTATCACACTGCATAGTAACTTTCAATTTTCAACTTTCAATTTTCAACTAAATTAATGGCATCCGCAACCATCTCCACATCCATGGTCACCGCAGTCGCTACCACAGTCTCCACAACCGCAGCTACAGCCGCCACCACCCATCATATTTACAACTTCCTGTATTTCTTCGTTTGTAGCCGGACGACTTTCTGTAACTTCACCCACGAAGTTTAAATCAGCTCCTGCCAATGGGTGGTTCATGTCAACTACTACTGTATCAGGCTTTACCTCTACTACTGTTCCGTTCATACGATGACCTTCGGCATCCATCAAAGGTACTACACTACCTTCGTAGATACGTTCACTGTCGAATTTACCATCAATCTCAAAGATGTGTCTCGGTAAATCCAGTACATGTTCTTCGTTATACTCACCGTAAGCTTCTTGTGACGGAATGATGAATTCAAATTTATCTCCTTTGTTGAGTGATGCTATCTGGCTTTCGAAAGCTTCGAGCGTAGTACCCAAACCGGAAATGAATTGGAATGGATTTTCTGCTTTTGCTTCTTCTACTAAATCTTTTTCTCCATCTTCTATTGTGTACAGTTTGTACGCTACAGTGATGTACTTGTTTTCTACTGTTTCCATTTGTTTTTAGTATATAGTTAGTACTTACGCATAATCCGCGTAGCTGCAAAGATACGAATTTCACCACAGAGTAGCACAGAGTTTCACAGAGTTTATTGTTTATAGATGAATTTAATAGTTAATTCTCTGTGAAACTCAGTGTTACTCTGTGGTGAAAAGCGTGATTTAAGTGATAAAAAAGGATATTATTCCTTTTTTTTCTTACGATTGTTCGTTTTTGGGTGATTTTTTTCTTCAATTTGTTTGGAGATAATAAAAAAGCCCTTACCTTTGCAGCACAATCAATAGAGAAAATTAAGATATGAATATCCATACATCTATAAACCTGACAGTCCTGCATATTATTCGCGTCGTGGTGGTCCCATCAAGAGCGTGAGGAAGGTTGTGTATGTATTCGTACCATAAAAGATAATATTAGAGCCTTTCTCACAACAGTGAGGAAGGCTCTTTAATTAAAAGGAAAACAGGAAATGAAAAAGCAGTTACGCAGTTCATCCAGTACACAAGGTCGCCGTATGGCGGGTGCCCGCGCTTTATGGGCAGCCAATGGCATGAAGAAAGAACAAATGGGAAAGCCCATTATAGCTATTGTCAATTCGTTTACACAATTTGTCCCGGGGCATGTGCATTTGCATGAAATAGGACAACAGGTGAAAACTGAAATTGAGAAGTTGGGATGCTTTGCTGCGGAATTCAACACAATTGCTATTGATGATGGTATTGCAATGGGACATGATGGTATGCTTTATTCACTTCCTTCCCGTGATATTATAGCTGATAGTGTTGAGTATATGGTGAATGCTCACAAGGCAGATGCAATGATTTGTATTAGCAATTGTGACAAAATCACTCCGGGTATGCTTATGGCTGCTATGCGATTGAATATTCCCACTGTTTTTGTATCGGGGGGGCCGATGGAAGCTGGTGAATGGAATGGTCAGCATCTTGACTTGATTGATGCTATGATTAAATCGGCCGATGAGAGTGTAAGCGATAATGAAGTAGCTAAAATAGAACAGCATGCTTGTCCTACCTGTGGTTGTTGTTCGGGTATGTTTACGGCCAATTCGATGAACTGTCTGAATGAGGCGATTGGTCTGGCACTACCAGGTAATGGTACCATTGTGGCTACACATGAGAACCGTAAGCAACTCTTTAAAGATGCAGCAAAATTGATAGTAGAGAATGCCTTTAAATATTATGAAAAAGGTGATGAAAGTGTATTGCCGCGAAGTATAGCAACGCGTGAAGCTTTTTTGAATGCAATGACGCTGGATATTGCTATGGGGGGATCTACTAATACAATACTCCATCTGCTTGCTGTTGCCCATGAGGCAGAGGTAGACTTTAAAATGGATGATATTGATATGTTGTCCCGTAAGAGCCCATGTCTTTGTAAGGTAGCTCCTAATACACAGAAATATCATATACAGGATGTGAATCGCGCCGGAGGTATCATTGCTATAATGGATGAATTGGCTAAGGGCGGATTGGTAGACACAACCGTTCTGCGTGTAGATGGAATGACGTTGGCTGAGGCTATTGATAAATACAGTATAACCAGTCCTGACGTTTGTGATGAAGCGATAAAAAAATATTCAAGTGCTGCAGCCGGTAAATTTAATCTTGTACTTGGGTCTCAGCATGCATTTTATAAAGAGCTTGATACAGATCGTGCCGAAGGGTGTATCCGTGACTTGGAACATGCTTATAGTAAAGATGGTGGTTTGGCAGTACTGAAAGGAAATATAGCTCAGGATGGCTGTGTCGTGAAAACAGCAGGCGTGGATGCAAGTATCTGGAAGTTTTCGGGACCGGCTAAAGTGTTTGATTCGCAAGAGGCAGCTTGTGAGGGTATCCTCGGAGGCAAGGTGGTGAGTGGTGATGTAGTGGTCATTACGAATGAAGGTCCCAAAGGTGGCCCAGGTATGCAGGAAATGCTGTATCCTACCTCTTATATTAAATCCCGTCATCTTGGAAAAGAATGTGCTTTGATTACGGACGGTCGTTTCAGTGGTGGTACATCCGGACTGAGTATCGGTCATATCTCTCCCGAAGCTGCCGCCGGAGGAAATATTGGAAAAATTCAGGATGGAGATATTATTGAAATAAATATCCCGGAACGTACTATCAATGTGAAACTGACCGATGAGGAACTGGCAGCTCGTCCGATGACTCCTGTGACCCGCGAACGTAATGTTCCGAAAAGTTTGAAGGCTTATGCCAGTATGGTAAGCTCCGCTGATAAGGGAGCTGTAAGAATGATTTAGAAGTATGAATTTAGATTTAGGATTTAGGATTGAGAGTTGAAGTAATTTCAATCGTAAATAGTAAATTGTCTAATCGTAAATATATAGATGAAAGAACTAATATCAGGCTCAGAGGCATTGATGCGTTCTCTTGAGTATCAGGGAGTGAAAACCATTTTTGGTTATCCGGGAGGTTCTATTATGCCGGTGTTTGACGCTCTGTATGATCATAGAGAAACATTGAACCATATTTTGGTTCGACACGAACAGGGGGCTGCCCATGCAGCACAAGGTTTTGCACGCTCGTCGGGTGAAGTAGGGGTCTGCCTGGTAACCAGTGGTCCTGGTGCTACCAATACTATAACCGGTATTGCCGATGCCATGATTGATAGTACTCCTGTTGTTGTGATAGCCGGTCAGGTAGGAACTGCATTTTTGGGAACAGATGCTTTTCAGGAGGTAGACCTTGTTGGTATTACCCAGCCTATAACCAAATGGAGCTATCAGATTCGTCGTGCAGAGGATGTTCCATGGGCTGTGGCACGCGCTTTTTATATTGCAAAAAGTGGTCGTCCCGGTCCTGTAGTTCTTGACTTTGCCAAAAATGCACAGGTAGAAAAGGCGGAATATACTTCTGCTAAATTGGATTATATTCGTAGTTATGTTCCTGTTCCTGATACCGATCCGGAATCTGTGAAGATGGCTGCTGATTTGATTAATAAGGCAGAGCGTCCGTTGGTGCTTGTTGGACAAGGCGTGGAGTTAGGAAACGCTCAACAGGAATTGCGCACTTTTATCGAAAAGGCCGGGATACCTGCCGGATGTACGTTGCTCGGATTGTCTGCTTTGCCCACTGAACACCCTCTGAATAAAGGGATGTTAGGTATGCATGGAAATCTGGGGCCTAATATTAATACCAATAAATGCGATGTACTTATTGCTGTGGGAATGCGTTTTGATGACCGCGTAACAGGTAATCTTGCTACTTATGCCAAGCAGGCAAAAGTGATTCATTTCGATATTGATCCGGCTGAAGTTAATAAAAACGTATATGCGGATGTAGCTGTATTAGGCGATTGTAAAGAAACGCTGGTTGCAGTAACAGAACTGCTTCAGCCCAATACACACACGGAATGGCTGGAAAGTTTCACTGATTATGAACGCGTGGAAGAGGAAAAAGTAATTCGTCCGGAACTTCATCCTATGAATGACACACTCTCTATGGGTGAAGTGGTACGTGCGGTGAGCGAAGCTACCAATAATGAAGCAATCCTCGTGACCGATGTTGGCCAGAATCAAATGATGTCTGCCCGGTATTTTAAATATACGAAAGAGCGTAGTATTATTACTTCCGGAGGATTAGGAACGATGGGATTTGGTCTTCCGGCAGCTATTGGCGCTACCTTTGGACGTCCGGACCGTACGGTTTGTGTTTTTATGGGAGATGGTGGCCTTCAAATGAATATTCAGGAATTGGGCACTATCATGGAACAGAAAGCACCGGTAAAGATTATCGTATTGAATAATAACTTTTTGGGAAATGTGCGCCAGTGGCAGGCAATGTTTTTCAATCGTAAATACTCTTTTACTCCGATGTTGAATCCGGATTACATGAAAATTGCTTCTGCTTATGATATTCCATCCCGGCGGGTAATGACGCGTGAAGAACTGGCAGAGGCTATCGAAGAAATGATTGCAACCGATGGTCCGTATCTGTTGGAAGCTTGTGTGATTGAAGAGGGAAATGTATTGCCAATGACCCCTCCGGGTGGTTCGGTGAATCAGATGCTATTAGAGTGCTGAATTAGTTGAAAATTGAAAGTTGAAAATGGCTATGCAGTCTGATAGCGTAATCTCACTTTTAACTAAAAACTAAAAACTTTCAATTTTCAACTTTCAATTTTCAATTAACTAAATAAGATTATGAGTGATAAGACATTATATACGCTGATTGTTCATTCGGAGAATATTGCAGGTTTGTTAAATCAGATAACGGCTGTATTTACACGCCGTCAGATTAATATCGAGAGCTTAAATGTGTCTGCTTCTTCCATTAGAGGGGTACATAAGTATACAATTACTGCCTGGACGGATAAGGATACAATAGAGAAGGTAGTCAAGCAGATTGAAAAGAAGATAGATGTGCTACAAGCACATTATTTTACTGATGATGAGATATATTTTCATGAGATTGCTTTGTATAAAGTATCTATTCCGGAATTTCAGTCCAATCCGGATGCTTCCCGGGTAATCAGAAAATACAATGCGCGTATTGTGGAGGTAAATCCTGTATTTGCTATTGTTGAGAAGAATGGACGGGGGGAAGATATCACAGCTCTTTATGATGAACTACGCACATTGGGTTGTGTATTGCAATTTGTACGTTCAGGGCGTGTAGCTATTACTACCAGCTGCTTTGAACGAGTGAATGAATTTCTGGCAGATCGGGAGGCAAGATACAATCTAAATAAGAATCAACCGGAAAATGAGTGAAAATAATAAGATAGGAAGCTATAAATTTGTAGCAGAGCCGTTTCATGTGGATTTTAACGGGCGTCTGACGATGGGCGTGCTGGGAAATCATCTGCTTAACTGTGCAGGTTTTCATGCCAGCGACCGTGGGTTTGGAATCGCAACTTTGAATGAGGACAACTACACTTGGGTGCTTTCCCGCTTGGCTATTGAATTGGATGAAATGCCTTACCAGTATGAGGAATTCGGTGTTCAGACATGGGTGGAAAATGTATATCGTCTTTTTACGGATCGTAATTTTGCAGTGATCAACAAAGACGGAAAGAAAATCGGATACGCCCGTTCTGTATGGGCTATGATAAATCTGAATACCCGTAAACCGACCGACTTGCTTACGCTACATGGGGGAAGTATTGTGGATTATGTTTGTGATGAACCTTGTCCGATAGAAAAGCCTTCACGTATTAAGGTGACCGCTACAGACCCTGTGGCTACGCTTACAGCTAAATATAGTGATATCGATATTAACGGGCATGTAAACAGTATTCGTTATATTGAGCATATTCTGGATTTGTTTCCGATAGAATTGTATAAGACGAAGCATATTCGCCGTTTTGAAATGGCTTATGTTGCCGAAAGTTATTACGGTGATGAACTCTCTTTCTTTCAGGAAGAGGTGAATGAAAATGAATATCATGTAGAGGTAAAAAAGAATGGAAACGAGGTCGTTTGTCGTTCTAAAGTACTGTTTGAATAGAAAAAAAATTAGATTATAAATAATGAACAGGTGGCTATGCCACCATTTAAAACTGAAAACAAAAATGGCACAAATGAATTTTGGCGGTGTTACTGAAAATGTAGTAACCCGTGAAGAATTTCCGTTGGAGAAAGCTCGTGAAGTATTGAAAAACGAAACAATCGCTGTTATCGGTTACGGTGTACAGGGTCCTGGCCAGTCATTAAATTTGCGTGACAATGGGTTTAATGTAATCGTAGGACAGCGTAAAGGTGGCAAAACCTGGGAAAAAGCAGTTGCTGACGGTTGGGTACCTGGCGAGACATTGTTTGATATTGACGAAGCATGCCAGCGTGGAACCATTATTCAATACCTGCTCTCTGATGCAGCTCAAATCGAAGTATGGCCTACTGTGAAGAAAAATCTGACTCCGGGTAAAGCACTTTACTTCTCTCACGGTTTCGGTATTACTTACAAAGAACGCACAGGTATTGTTCCTCCTGCTGATGTAGATGTAATTCTTGTAGCTCCCAAGGGGTCGGGTACGTCTCTTCGTACTATGTTCCTCGAAGGTCGTGGGTTGAATTCTTCTTTTGCTATCTTCCAGGATGCAACAGGTAAAGCATGGGATAGAGTGATTGCACTGGGTATCGGTGTTGGTTCTGGTTATTTGTTTGAAACTACTTTCAAACGTGAAGTTTATTCTGACCTGACAGGTGAGCGTGGTACATTGATGGGAGCCATTCAGGGATTGTTGCTGGCTCAATATGAAGTGTTGCGTGAAAATGGTCATACTCCTTCTGAGGCTTTCAACGAAACTGTTGAAGAATTGACTCAGTCGTTGATGCCATTATTTGCAAAGAATGGTATGGATTGGATGTATGCAAACTGTTCTACTACTGCTCAGCGTGGTGCTCTCGATTGGATGGGACCGTTCCACGATGCTACAAAACCAGTATTTGAAAAGCTGTATAGTGAAGTAAAATGTGGTAACGAAGCACAACGCTCTATTGATACAAACTCTAAACCTGATTATCGTGAAGGTTTGGATGCTGAGCTGAAAGCATTACGTGAAAGTGAAATGTGGCAAGCTGGTGCAGTTGTTCGTAAACTTCGTCCGGAAAACAACTAATTCGGATAGAATATACAACTTTTAGAAAGGAGGAGAATCTTGATTTTCCTCCTTTTATTTTGCTGTATAATAGAGTGCTAAACCTGATATTAGTTAAAAGTTTGATTTCTGTATGAAAAAATAGTATATAATGTGGATAAATATTACAAGTTTATATGTATATTTGTAGCGATTAATTAGAAACAAACAAAACGAATAACTAATATGGTCAAGAAGTGTATCTCCTTTGTGTATTCAGGAGCAATATTTTGCTTGCTGATGACTTCTATTTTTGTAGGTTGTATTAATAATGATACTGACCTTTCTGTACCTGGGGAAGTTAATTCCGACATTCCCAACACCTTTGATTTTGCTACTACTGAGTCTGTTCAGTTGAATGTGAATTATGATGTGCCTGAAGGATATAAAGTTCTTTTTGAGGTTTATACTGAAAATCCGTTTATTACTGATGCCGAAGGACAAGTTATAAAACGTACGGATATTGAACCCGTAGTTAAGCGTATGACAGATGAAAAAGGTGAATATCGTTCTTTAGAAACGATTTCATCGGATCATGGTAGTGATGTTTATATTTATACTTCCTATATCGGGGTACCTATGTTGTATAAGGCTTCATTTAAGGGGGAGGTGATTGATGCTGACATCAATTGGGATACAATGGCTGATGCTATTCCACAGACACGTGCCGATGGAGAATTTGGGAATGTACCTTCTAATTATAATGTATTAGGGACATGGGATGTAAAGGGGCGTCCAAATTATTTGGACAGTGAAGGGCAGCTCAGTTTGTCTAAGTCTATATTAAGTACAATCAATAAGACTATTCCGGAAGGAGGAACTTGTCCTTTCAAGTATCGTCAGTCTGCTGATTTTGTGTTAAATGATCCGAAAGGAAGAAAATCAGAGGTTAAAGTACGTTTTATTGGAGGAACAAGTGCTGCTGCGAGTACTTTTGGATATTATTGTTATAAAGAAGGAGATTCGGACGCAGCTATTAGAAAGGCCAAAAAGTATGTTGTGTTCCCTAACACAAAAACAGGTGTTGGTATTAAAGGTGGAGAATGTGTAAAATTACATTATATTGACGAAAATGGAATAGATCAGGGAACAGATTTTCCGAATGGAACAAAAATTGGCTGGTTTATCAATAATGATGCTTTCAGAAAAGGTACAGTTGCTACCAGATATAAAGAATTCTATTCCACGACCAGTTTGAACTCTGATGGACGCACACACACTGTAGCCTTTAGAATAAATGATTTCATAGTACTTTCGTTTGAAGATTGGACAGACGCGGATTACAATGATGTACAGTTCAATGTATGGTCTAATCCGATAGAGGCGATTGTGACACCTGAATTACCCGAAGTAAAACCTACGGAACCGGAAGATGACAGTTCGATAGCTTATAGCATAGTTTATAAAGGGATTCTGGCTTTTGAGGATAACTGGCCTGATAAGGGTGATTATGATTTGAATGATATGATTCTGAAGTATAACTCTGTAATGTACTATAACACAAAGAATGAAGTTCTTTCCACAGAAGATACTTTTACCGCTCTTTGGGCAGGGGCACTTTATCATAATGGATTTGCCTATCAGATGAATACTGAACGTTCTAATGTGGAATGTGAAGTTGTAGAAGGCACTTCTGGCTGGAGTAATCAGGGGCTTGACAAGGATATAAATATGGCTACTATATCATTGTTTAATGATGCCATTGAAGTAACGGGGAATAACACTTATACTTCTGTTTATAAAGTCAGGAATTCTTTCAAAAAACCGGTCGATCATAGCCAGTTTGGTGTTGCTCCATACAATCCGTTTATTTTTATTCATAAGAATATGGATAAGGGGCGCATTGAAGTTCATCTGGTAAACCATAAACCGACGGAGAAAGCGGATATGACATTATTCCATACAGGTGCTGATCTTTCTGAGGTAGATAAAAGTATATATTATGTTTCTGCTAACAATTACCCATATGCTATCCATATGATAGATGCTGAAAAATTCAGTACAGAAGAAAAGATATCAGTAGACAAGTCTTATCCTCGCTTTGCGGATTGGGCTAAGTCGAATGGTACAACTAATAAAGATTGGTACAAGTAATAGATACACATTAATGTGATAGCTGGGTGGTATTATCTTTGAATAATATCACCCGGTTGTTTTTATAGGTAGGATGGTTTATAAGCGTATAGCTGTCTCTTTTTGGATATATTCCATTAATTTGTGATAAAAAGTATGTTTAGTCAGGGTCGTAGCATTTCCTAATATTACTAATTTCATTCGTGCCCGGGTAATAGCAACATTCATTCTTCGTAAATCATTAAGGAAACCAATCTGCCCGCTTTCGTTGGCACGTACGAGACTGATAAAAATAACATCTCTTTCCTGACCTTGGAAGCCATCTACTGTATTAACGGTAATTAATGGCCGGAAGCGCCTGAAAAAACTATTACTCTTTATTTTGTTTCGTAAATATTGTACTTGTGCTTTGTACGGAGAAATGAGCCCAAAATCAATTTGTTCGTCTAATACCCGGTTTTCTCCTATTTTTTGAATATAACTTTCCAGCTCTTGTAGTAACAAGTTTGCTTCCGGTTTATTAATACGTCCGAAGCTTTCACCAACAAACTCTTCGTGGCATTCCATTTCTGAAGTATCGATCCAGATCATAGGGGTATCGAAATCAAGAATGCCGCGTTGACGTATTTCAGGAGCAGATTCTAACTGATTGTTATAAAACCATTCTGAAGGAAAACGCATGATGGACTCGTTCATACGGTATTGTACCTTTAATAAAGAAACGGAGATTGGCTTATTAGCTACTACTTTTTCCATCAATGTGTGATCCAAACCACCACGGGCAGCTTCAATGCATTTGATTGTAGGAGGTAACTGGCAATGATCACCGGCAAAGATCACGCGATCTGCTTTGCGGATAGCAATCCAGCATGCTGCTTCTAATGCTTGTGCAGCTTCATCAATGAACAGTGTACTGAAACGACGTCCATTAAGAATCCGGTGGTTACTACTGACAAGAGTAGATGCAACCACCCGGGTTGAAGAGAACAGAGCTTCATTGATAAGTATTTCCAACTCTGTGGCACGATCACGCAGGTGGCTGATACGGTTGCGCATATTTTCTCTTTCGATATGACTGCCTTTACGTATACGTCCGTTCATTTCCCGGATAGATTTACGTATCCCCCATAACTCGGTATAGGCCGGATGACTCTCAAAGCGGCGTTCATACGTGAACGAGAGCATCTTATCATTAACACGCGTTGGATTGCCGATGCGAAGTACGGGTACACCACGGTCTACAAGCTTTTCTGAAATCCAGTCTACAGCAGTGTTACTTTGTGCGCAAACGAGTACTTGATTTTCACGGTGTAGTGTTTCGTAAATAGCTTCAACGAGTGTAGTGGTTTTTCCTGTTCCGGGAGGTCCATGGACTATGGCTACGTCTTTAGTACAAAGTACCTTATTTACAGCTTCCTCCTGAGTAGAGTTTAACCATGGGAAACGGACAGGATAGAGTTCGCGTTGATGTACAGGAAGAGTTCCTAAGAGTGTATCACGCAGTTCTGCCAGTCGGTTATTTTTGGCGCGGATTACATCTTCTAATGCTTCAAACATGGTATGGTAGGAGGTCTCGTCAAAATAAAGTTGTACCCCCAACCGATCGGTTCCTTGTATTTCGAGTAGTGCACCTGCATTGGGTAGAACGATAACCATTCGTTCCTCATCAGCATAACTTACTGTTGCAGTAAAATTCATATAATGGATTTTTCCATCATATTTCTGCTGGAAGAAACAAACAGGACGTCCGAACTCAAAAGCATGCTCGATATCCTTATCTTCGGTTCGTATCACTTCTACTACCAGTTGATTTAAAGAATTATAATAACTACGTCCAACAAGTAGAGGATACCAGCAGAGCCCGCGTTTTATCTTTCGGGTGATTCCCATTGTTTCTGTCTGACGCTTAAATTCTTCTTTCTCACATTCATATTCCATACGCAACAGGAGTTGTTGCTTTTGGAGAGAAAGGAGTGGAGAACCTGGATTTATTTTATTTTCAACCATGCTGTCTGCTAAAGAATATTCACTATTGCTCAAAAAACAAATCTATGTTGTAAAGCGTGATCCTTTTTTAAGCAGAGAAAATAATTCAGATTATAATTTATCTTTTCGCAAAGGTAACACTTCTCTTTGCAGTCTCGAATATTTATTTCATTTTGTTAAACCTTATCTGACTCTCATTCGTTAATATTATATATACAGTTTAAAAATATTAATGCATATGGTGTATGATATAGACATGATAAAGAGCTTCTATTCGGCTTATAAAGAGAAGATGGAGCATGTGCGGGCAGTATTGAAGCGTCCGCTTACATTGGCGGAAAAAGTCTTGTATACTCATCTTTTTGATGAGACTGTTTTTAAAGATTATAAACGTGGGGAAGATTATGTGAATTTCCGTCCGGACCGCGTAGCAATGCAGGATGCTACAGCACAGATGGCTTTATTGCAGTTTATGAATGCAGGAAAGGAGCAGGCTGCAGTTCCTTCTACTGTACATTGTGATCATTTGATACAAGCTTATAAAGGGGCACGCGAAGATATTGCCACTGCCACCAAGACAAACGAAGAAGTGTATGATTTTCTGCGTGACGTTTCTTCCCGCTATGGTATTGGTTTTTGGAAACCGGGAGCTGGCATTATCCATCAGGTAGTATTGGAGAATTATGCTTTTCCTGGCGGTATGATGGTGGGGACGGACTCTCATACTCCTAATGCTGGTGGCTTAGGTATGGTTGCAATAGGTGTGGGAGGTGCTGATGCAGTAGATGTGATGACGGGCATGGAATGGGAGCTTAAGATGCCTAAATTGATTGGAGTTCGTTTGACAGGTGAACTTAATGGTTGGACTGCTCCGAAAGACGTTATTCTGAAACTGGCAGGTATATTGACCGTGAAAGGGGGAACAAATGCCATTATTGAATATTTTGGTCCCGGTACGGAATCTATTTCTGCTACAGGAAAAGCTACTATTTGTAATATGGGGGCGGAAGTAGGTGCTACTACTTCACTATTTCCTTATGATGAGCGTATGGCTGCTTACCTACGTGCTACTGGCCGCGAAGAGGTTGTAATGTTGGCTGAAGCTGTAGCTGCCGATCTTCGTCCGGATGATGAAGTAATGGCACTTCCTGAGAATTTTTATGATCGTATAATTGAAATAGACCTATCTGAATTAGAACCTTATATTAACGGGCCTTTTACTCCTGATGCTGCTACTCCTATTTCGGAATTTGCAGAAAAAGTATTGCTGAATGGATATCCTCGTAAGATGGAGGTAGGGCTTATTGGGTCATGTACAAATTCTTCTTATCAGGATATCAGTCGCGCTGCTTCTGTTGCCCGGCAGGCACTGGAGAAAGATGTTGCTATCTCTTCACCACTAATTGTAAATCCGGGTAGTGAGCAGATTTATGCTACTGCTGAACGCGATGGAATGATAACTCTTTTTCAGCAAATTGGTGCTACGATTATGGCTAATGCTTGTGGTCCCTGTATCGGGCAGTGGAAAAGACATACGGATGATCCTATGCGTAAGAATTCTATAGTAACTTCTTTCAATCGTAACTTTGCTAAGCGTGCTGATGGAAATCCGAATACCTTTGCTTTTGTTGCCTCACCTGAGATTGTTATGGCGTTGACTATTGCCGGCGACCTTTGTTTCAATCCGCTGAAAGACCGTTTGCTCACTCATGATGGTGAGAAAGTAAAGTTAAACGAGCCGGTAGGCGATGAATTGCCTGTACATGGTTTCACTTCGGCTTCTGACGGCTATCTTGCTCCGGCAGGATCACAGGTTGAAATAAAGGTGGATCCACATTCAACGCGTTTACAATTATTGACTCCTTTTCCTGCATGGGATGGAAATGATTTACTGAATATGCCTCTTTTGATTAAGGCTCAGGGGAAATGTACTACCGACCATATCTCTATGGCAGGTCCCTGGTTGCGTTTTCGAGGGCATCTGGAAAATATTTCAGACAATATGCTGATGGGAGCTGTGAATGCTTTTAATGGTGAAACGAACTGTGTCTGGAATCGTTTGACAAACATGTATGGGCCGGTTTCTGGTACGGCAAAGATGTATAAATCTGAAGGAATTTCTTCGATTGTGGTTGCTGAAGAAAACTATGGCGAAGGTTCCAGCAGGGAGCATGCCGCTATGGAACCTCGTTTCCTCAATGTGAAAGTAATTCTTGCCAAGAGTTTTGCCCGTATCCATGAAACAAATCTTAAAAAGCAAGGTATGCTTGCTATCACTTTCAAGGATAAGGCTGATTATAATCGGATACAGGAACATGACTTAATTTCTGTCATAGGTTTACAGAATTTTGCTCCGGGACGTGATCTTGAAGTGGTTGTCCATCATGAAGATGGTACAAAAGAACGTTTTGCAGTACAACATACTTACAATGAACAACAGATATCCTGGTTTCGTGCCGGTTCTGCCTTGAATAATAATGGATTAAAAAATTAACCAATTAACACGCGCCAGCCAATTGATACCTTTAAATATTGGCATATTGGCACATTATTTATTATGAGCAAAATTACTAAGCAAACAGATGGTACATTATTAGTACCTGATATCCCTACAGTTCCTTTCATAACAGGAGACGGGGTAGGTGAGGAGATTACTCCTGCCATGCAAAGCATTGTGGACGTTGCCGTAAAAGAAGCTTACGGTGAAAAGCGTAAAATAGACTGGGTAGAAGTTCTGGCTGGGGAACGTGCATATAATGTTACCGGTTCGTGGCTTCCTGAAGAGACTATGGAGAAGTTTAAAGAGTATCTGATAGGCATTAAAGGACCCTTGACTACACCGGTGGGCGGTGGCATACGCTCATTGAATGTGGCTTTGCGCCAAACTCTTGATTTGTATGTATGTCTTCGTCCTGTTCGCTGGTTCATAGGTGTTCATTCGCCTGTTATTGCACCGGAGAAGGTAAACATGCATATCTTCCGTGAAAATACAGAAGATATTTATGCAGGAATAGAATGGGAAGCGGGTACTCCTGAAGCGAAGAAGTTTTATCATTTTTTACGTGATGAAATGGGAGTAACTAAAGTACGGTTTCCGGAGACGTCTTCTTTTGGTGTAAAGCCGGTTTCGCGTGAAGGTACTGAGCGTTTGGTAAGGGCAGCTTGTCAGTATGCGTTAGATCATCATTTACCTTCTGTGACATTGGTACATAAAGGAAATATTATGAAATTTACTGAAGGTGGTTTCAAAAAATGGGGATATGAGCTGGCACAGCGTGAATTTGGTGATGCATTGGCAGAGGGACGATTTATTGTTAAGGACTGTATTGCAGATGCTTTTTTGCAAAATACCTTGTTAATGCCTGAAGAGTACTCGGTGGTTGCCACCCTTAATCTGAATGGTGATTATATCTCTGATCAGTTGGCAGCTATGGTAGGAGGTATTGGTATAGCTCCTGGTGCTAATATCAATTATGACAGTGGGCATGCTATTTTTGAAGCAACACACGGAACTGCACCTAACATTGCTGGAAAGGATATTGTGAATCCTTGTTCGCTTGTTCTTTCTGCTGTAATGATGCTTGAGTATTTGGGTTGGCAGGAAGCTGCCGATCTGATTGTGAGAGCACTGGAACATAGCTTTGAGGATGGTCGTGCTACAGCTGATCTGGCCCGGTTTATGCCGGGGGGGAAAGCTCTGTCTACTTCTGCTTTTACGCGGGAGATTATTGAAAGAATAGAAAATATAAATTAATGATTAAAAGAGAAATAATTCCATGAAGAAAGAATATTTAGTTTATAAGCTCTCCGAGGAGATGAAGAATGCTACCCGGATTGATAATGATTTATTTCCGAAATATGATGTAAAACGCGGTTTGCGTAATGAAGATGGTACTGGTGTACTGGTAGGGTTGACTAAGGTCGGTAATGTAGTTGGTTATGAGCGTATTCCGGGTGGTGGTTTGAAGCCAATTCCCGGTAAGTTATTCTATCGTCAATACGATTTGGAAGATTTGGCACATGCTGCAATGAAAGAAAAACGTTATGGCTTTGAAGAGGTAGCTTATCTGTTGCTATCCGGTCATTTGCCCGATAAGGAAGAATTAGCTTCTTTTCGTGAATTGGTGAATGACAATATGCCATTGGAACAGAAAACGAAAATGAATATTATAGAGCTGGAGGGTAATAACATTATGAATATTTTGGCTCGTAGTGTTCTTGAAATGTATCGTTTTGACCCCAATCCGGATGATACCTCCCGGGATAATCTTATGAGACAGAGTATTGATCTGATTTCGAAGTTTCCTACTATTATTGCATATGCTTATAATATGTTGCGTCATGCTACCTTTGGCCGTTCGCTTCATATTCGTCATCCGCAGGAAAAACTCTCTATAGCCGAAAATTTCCTCTACATGCTTAAGAAGGATTATACCCAGCTGGAAGCCCGTACCCTTGATCTTTTACTCATGCTGCAAGCAGAGCATGGTGGTGGTAATAACTCTACTTTTACAGTACGTGTCACTTCTTCTACCGGGACAGATACTTATTCGTCTATTGCAGCTGGTATCGGTTCCTTAAAAGGTCCGCTTCACGGAGGTGCTAATATTCAGGTAGTTGATATGTTCCATCATCTTCAGGAGAATATCCAGGATTGGAAGGATGTAGATGAAATAGATACTTATTTTACCCGTATGTTGAATAAGGAGGTTTATAACAAAACCGGATTGATTTATGGTATTGGGCATGCTGTATACACTATTTCTGATCCACGTGCTTTATTATTGAAAGAACTCGCCCGGGATTTGGCAAAGGAGAAGAAAAAGGAAGAAGAGTTTGCTTTTCTTGAATTACTTGAAGAACGTGCAATTGCGATGTTTGGTAAAATAAAAAATAACGGTAAGACTGTATCAAGTAATGTTGATTTCTATTCCGGTTTTGTATATGAGATGATTGGTCTGCCACAAGAAATTTATACGCCGCTTTTTGCAATGGCTCGTATTGTAGGCTGGTGTGCACATCGTAATGAAGAACTTAACTTTGAAGGTAAGCGCATCATCCGTCCTGCATATAAAAATGTACTGGATGTTGGTAAATATATTCCGCTGAATAAACGATAAAAAAGAACGATAGGGTGATGAAGTTATAGAATTATAAAGTGATAGGGTTATAGGGTGCAGGATTTCAAAATTTTACACTGCAGATCTCATTGAAAATCTGAATGGAAAAATAATGGCACTGTGCTTCTTGGTTCTATAATCCTATAACTCTACCACTTTATAACTCTACAACGTTTAAATAGAGAGTTCTCTCAGTACGTTCACCAGTTCTCTTTGAATTGGTTTGTCATTCTTAATGGCTTTACTGAATGGTACATATACAATCTCGTCATGTTCGATACCAATCATTACATTTCGTTGATCTTCCATTAATGCATCGATTGCAGCGGCACCCATTCTGCTCGCAATGATACGGTCATGAGCGGTAGGGCTACCACCACGTTGTAAATGACCTAATATAGTGACGCGTACATCGTATTCCGGATATTCATTTTTTACACGCTCTGCGTAATGCATGGCACCACCAGTCAGTTCACTTTCGGCTACTAATACGATACTGCTATTTTTGGATTTTCGGAAACCGCTTTTGATAAACTCTTCCAATTGGTCTACCTCTGTACTAAATTCTGGGATAATAGCGGCTTCGGCTCCTGAAGCAATAGCACCATTCAGTGCAAGAAAACCGGCATCACGCCCCATTACTTCTACGAAAAAAAGGCGCTCATGTGAAGTCGCTGTATCGCGTATTTTATCGACTGCATCCAGAATTGTATTCAATGCTGTGTCATATCCAATAGTTGTATCTGTACCATACAAGTCGTTATCAATTGTACCGGGTAGTCCGATACAAGGTACATCAAACTCTTGTGCAAAAATACGTGCACCGGTCAATGAACCATCACCACCGATAACAACAAGGGCGTCAATTCCCTCTTTTTTCATATTATCGTATGCGAGCTGGCGTCCCTCAGGAGTAGTAAATTCCTTGCAACGTGCTGTTTTTAATATAGTACCACCTAATTGAATGATATTACTGACATTCTGGCTCTTGAATTCGCTGATTTCTCCTGTTACCAGACCTCTATATCCTCTGTATATACCCTTAACTTGCAGTCCGTTATAGATAGCTGCACGTGTCACTGCACGAATTGCAGCATTCATTCCCGGAGCATCTCCTCCGGAGGTTAAAATACCTACACACTTAACTGTTCCCATTACAATCTTATTTTATATTTGACGCTGCAAAGATAACAAAAAGTGTTAGGAAATAAGTTGCATTCGTGTCAAACTGACGGTGGCATTAATAAATAACGTTAAATGATTTTTTTGTCGAGGCGTGCTTTGATTTCTGTATAAATCTGTTCCATCAACCATTTAGGGGTTGAAGTAGCTCCGCATACTCCAATAGAACTAATTCCATGAAATAGAGAGTCATCTATTTCTTCTGCATTATCTATTAAATGAGAATTAGGGTTGACCTTTAGACATTCACTGAATAACATTTTCCCATTAGAACTTTTTTTACCACTGACAAAAAAGATAAGATCATGTGAAGCTGCAAACGTACGTAGGTTAGGCATGCGATTGGCTACTTGACGACAAATGGTATCATAGTATTCAAATGTAGCAGAAGGAGAAATGTGGTCTTTGATGTAGTCAACTATTTCCCAGAATTCATCCAACGATTTGGTGGTTTGCGAATAAAGACGGATACTTTTGCTAAAATCGAGCTCTTTAGCTTCTTCTAATTTTTCTATAACGATTGCTTTTCCGGTAGTTTGACCTACTAATCCTAAAACTTCGGCATGTCCATTCTGCCCATAAATAACAATTTGTTTTTCTTCTGCATCTTTCTCCTGATATTCTTGCTTGATACGTTTTTGCAATCGGAGCACTACCGGACAGGTAGCATCAATAATTTCAATATTATTTTCCCGGGCGATTGTATATGTTTCGGGAGGTTCACCATGAGCACGAAGTAATACTTTGGCATTATGTAGTTGCTTGAACTCTTCATGATTGATAGTAATGAGCCCCATTGCTTTTAACCGTTCTACCTCCCTGCTATTGTGAACAATATCCCCCAAGCAATAAAGGGTAACTCCTTTTGCCAGTTCTTCTTCTGCCTTATGAATAGCGGTTACCACTCCAAAACAGAAACCTGAACCTTCGTCTATTTCTACTTTGATCATTTTGGGTTTTACGTTTGTAGATTTTTTCAGATGATTCTACGTACTTGTTTAATATTCTCTACTTTTAATGAGATTAGAATGATGTGAGACTGCTTACGCTTTTGTTCTCTGGTTATATTGATTAAATAACCATTCTTTCTGCTGCTGAATTGTCAATTCTGTATTGTCCAACAATAGCGCATCATCTGCCTTTCGTAATGGACTCACTTCGCGATGCTGATCAATATAATCGCGTTGTTTTACATTTTCTAATATCTCATCAAAGCTGGCTTTTTGCCCTTTCGCTTTTAGTTCATCGTAACGCCTTTGAGCACGTATTTCAGGAGTTGCTGTAACAAATATTTTCAACTCGGCATTAGGGAATACTGTAGTACCAATGTCACGTCCATCCATAACAATTCCTTTTTCATTGCCCATGGCCTGTTGCTGTCGGACCATAGCAGAACGTACGAAGTCAAGTGTGCTAATAGGACTCACCTTAGAAGAAACCTCCATCGTGCGAATTTTGTTCTCTACATTCACACCATTTAAATAAGTATTGGGACGACCGGTTTCCGGATCAATCCGGAAAGAAATATGGATGTCGTTCATTCGTTTTTTAAGTTCTTCAGTGTTAATCGTATCTCCTTTAAAGATGCCGTTTTCTATACTATAAAGAGTGACTGCGCGGTACATAGCTCCACTGTCTATATAAATATATCCTATTTCGCGAGCCAGATCTTTGGCCATTGTGCTTTTACCACAAGAGGAAAAGCCATCGATTGCTATGGTGATTTTTTTCATTTTATTTGTAATTGTACTATAATGTCATTGAGAGATTGAATAATAAAGAAGAAGAGCTGAGATGATATTTTGCATAGGCAGCTCCTAATTTAAAACGCTTAATTTGTATACCGGCTCCGGCTGTGAGACCTGCCCAATGGCTGGAGTCAGCTATTTTCATCTCGTTTTTCCTGCGGAAATTGTATCCTAACGAAATATAGAAATTATCTGTTGGCAGAAAGTCGATACCTAACACGGTGTGATCAAAGAAGTTGGAATTTTTCCAATCGGTCAGATTGTATAAAGTTGCTGATACCCGGAAAGGAGCATGTGACAATCTCTTTGTGATGCCTACTTGTACATCTACCGGAAGCTTTTCATGTTTATCCTCAAAGGCTACAATTTGTCCTCCTAAATTACGAGCAACAAGAGAAAAGGAAAAGTCACTGTTTTGATGATAATAATTCAATCCCAAATCTACTCCGATAGCAAATGAAGAAAATTTCTCGTAATTGGAATAAATGAGATTTGCTTTTACTCCACCACTCCAGTAGTCACTTAAGTCATAAGAGTAGATTCCTGAAAATGCCATATCTTTGGCTGAAAAGGTTCCTATTATTACATTTTCACTGGTTGTTTCTTTCATTGTTCCATAGTTCACAAACTGAGCTGTTACTGCCCATGTTGAGCGTTCTCCGGCAACACGTGAGAAAGCTGCACTGGCGGCGTTAACTCCGGCTATATATAACATATAGTTCAGGTTAAGTGTTTTATCCGCTACGCATGACAACAACGCAGGATTATGGACCGCCATTGTGAGATCATCCTCTATAATGGATATATTTTCCCCGCCTAATGCTGCTGCATGAGAAGAAAAAGGGATTTTGAGGAATTGGAACACGCTATTATCTTCCTGAGCCTGTATCCGGACCCAAAAAAGGAGTAATACTACTATGAATATATTCTTTTTTAACATTTTGGCAGAAAAAACTGTTCAAATATACTTTATTTCTCAAATATCTGCGTTATATTTGTGGCAGAAAAGCACGTGAGACTCAAAAGCACTGAGAAACACATCTGATTAAAAGAACGTATTATTAATATTTATATTATAATTTATGGAAGTTAAAAAATCACCTAAAGCAGACCTGGAAGGCAAAAAGTCTACATGGTTGCTTATCGGATACGTGGTTGTATTAGCTTTTATGTTCGTGGCGTTCGAATGGACTGAGCGAGACATAAAGATTGATACAAGCCAGGCTTTATCCGATTTAGTGTTTGAAGAGGAAATGGTTCCTATTACGGAACAAGAACAGAAAATTGAGGTTCCACCTCCACCTGAAGTACCTGCAGCAGCAGAAATCTTGGATATTGTAGATGATGACGCTGATGTAGAAGAAACAATTATAGCATCAAGTGAGGAAACCGGTCAGAAAGTTGAAGTGAAATATGTGCCTGTACAGGTTGTTGAAGAAGAACCGGAAGAACAGGAAATCTTCGATGTTGTAGAAAAAATGCCGGAGTTCCCAGGTGGAAATGCTGCCTTGATGTCTTATTTGGCTAAGAATATCAAATATCCTACAATTGCGCAGGAAAATGGTACACAAGGTCGTGTTATTGTACAGTTTGTTGTAAATAAAGATGGTAGTATCGTAGATGCAAAGGTTGCACGTAGTGTTGACCCATATCTGGATAAAGAAGCTCTTCGTGTGATCAATTCCATGCCTAAATGGAATCCTGGTATGCAGAGAAACAAACCTGTACGTGTGAAGTATACGGTACCTGTAATGTTTAGATTGCAATAATATTTATGTAATATACGGGAAAAGGCTGCCATAAAAGCAGCCTTTTTCATTAGTAATTATTTCTCGTCTTTTTAATTCAAATGACTATGTTTACTGCATCTCAATTGCTTGATAAAATAAATACCCATGTTTCCGAATTACAGTTTACCCGTTCTCCAAAAGGATTATATGATCCGGTAAAATATGTCTTGTCGTTAGGTGGAAAGCGCATTCGTCCTGTATTGATGTTGATGGCTTATAACTTATATAAAGAAAATGTGGAGCAAATTTATGATCCGGCTACCGGTATTGAAATTTATCATAACTATACTCTTCTTCATGATGATCTCATGGACAGAGCAGATGTGCGTAGAGGTAAATCTACCGTGCACAAAGTCTGGGATGATAATACTGCCATATTGTCAGGAGATGCAATGTTGGTGCTTGCTTATCAATATATGGCTGCCTGTCCAACGGAATATTTAAAAGAGGTGATGAAGCTTTTTAGCCTTACAGCTCTTGAAATTTGTGAAGGTCAGCAGATGGATATGGAGTTTGAACAACGTAGCGACGTTAAGGAAGAGGAATATATTGAAATGATCCGCTTGAAGACAGCAGTATTGTTGGCTGCCAGCCTGAAGATAGGTGCAATATTGGGAGGAGCATCCAGAGAAGATGCTGAACGTCTTTATGATTTTGGTGTTCAGATAGGTGTTGCTTTTCAGTTGCAGGATGATTTGCTGGATGTGTATGGTGATCCGGTTGTCTTTGGCAAGAAAATAGGGGGAGATATCCTCTGCAATAAGAAAACTTATATGTTGATTAAAGCTTTGGAGCATGCTGATAAGGATTGTTTTGCCGAACTGAATACCTGGATTGCTGCTGAATCTTTTGTTCCGGAGCAAAAGATCGTTGCTGTAACCGGGATTTATGATAAGATTGGCATAAAGGGTATCTGCAAAAATAAGATGCGTGAATATTATACCCGTGCTATGGAAAGTTTAGCAGCAGTAACAGTGGCTGAAGAAAGAAAAAAAGAATTAAAAAGTTTGATGGAACATCTGATGTACAGAGAAATGTAATTAATAGTGTTGTCCGATGCCTTACAGACGTTTACCAAATACAGACCAGGCCAGAATACGAGCGCTGAAATCGGCGGTCGGAAAGGGTGATGTGTATAATGTAAATGAACTGGCGATATCCTTGAATACTTTATCCGAAGCAAGGAATTTTCTTTCAAAATTTGAGATAGCTCACAACTATTATGCTCAATGTTATGATAACCAGGTGAAGGAAAGTCCAAAGCATCAGTCAAACGTAAAAACAGCTCGTTTGTATATTTCCCATTTTATCCAGGTATTGAACTTGTCTGTACTTCGTTCAGAAGTGAAACCTATTCATAAAAAACTATACTGTTTGCCGATTGATAATTATAATGTTCCGGATTTAACATCTGAGGCCGCTATGGTTGAATGGGGAAAACGGATTATTGAAGGTGAGAGGAAAAGAACGTCACAGGGGGGAGTACCTATTTATAACCCTACTATTGCTAAGGTGAAGGTTCATTATGATATATTTGTTGACAGTTATGAAAGACAGAAAGCATTACAGGTATTGACTAATCGCAGCTTGGAAGGGTTGGCTACAATGCGTACACGTGCTGATGAATTAATATTGGACATTTGGAATCAGGTAGAAGAAAAGTTCCGGAATATATCTCCTAATGAACTCCGTTTAGACAAATGTCGTGACTATGGGGTGATTTATTACTACCGAACAGGTGAAAAACGTCCTGAATAGATTTATTTAATTATGCTTGTTGATTCTCATTCACATCTTTTTTTGGAAGAATTTTCTGGTGATCTTCCACAAGTAATGCAGCGTGCTCACGATGCAGGTGTAACTCATATTTTTATGCCGAATATAGACAGTACAACAATTGGACCATTACTTTCGGTATGTAATACCTATAAAGGGTTTTGTTTTCCGATGATAGGATTACATCCTACTTCTGTTAATGAGTCTTATGAAAAAGAACTGGATATTGTTGCACATCAGTTAGCTCCTTTCAATGAGTATGTGGCTATTGGTGAAATAGGTTTGGATCTTTATTGGGATAAAACTTTTTTGAAAGAGCAACTTATTGTCTTTGAAAAACAGATAGAATGGGCTTTAGAGTACCATCTGCCTATTGTGGTTCATTGTAGAGAAGCTTTCGAGTATATATATAAGGTATTGGAACCTTATAAAAAAAGTGGATTAAAAGGGATTTTTCACAGTTTTACCGGTACCTCCGAAGAGGCTGAGAAGTTATTGGAGTTTCCGGATTTTATGTTGGGAATTAATGGGGTCGTAACATTTAAGAAGTCTCAGTTAGCAGATGTATTGAAAGGTATTCCCTTGACACGTATTGTTTTAGAGACTGATTCACCTTACCTGACTCCCGTTCCAAATCGCGGAAAGAGGAATGAAAGTGCCTATATAAAAGATACCTTAATAAAAGTTGCAGAGGTTTATGAAAAGATGCCGGAACGGGTTGCTGAAGCCACATCTGAAAACGCTTTAAAAGTGTTTGGAATGCTCAAATAAGCCTCTAAAGGTTTTAAAATATATTAATTTGGAGTATTTCTTTGAGATAAAAGAGCTAGAATGCTTTAGAAGAAGAAAAAAAAGGATACATTTGTAGCTGAAAAGGCTCAAACCTGTTTAGGGAGAGATGCTCGAGTGGTTGAAGAGGCACGCCTGGAAAGCGTGTATACGCCAAAAGTGTATCGCGGGTTCGAATCCCGCTCTCTCCGCAGATGAGCAAATGGAATTTGGAAACAACTAAAATAAATACAATAATAATAATTTAATTAATTAATCTTAAAAATTAGACACACAATGAAAAAGTTATTCGCAATTGTTGCTGTGATGGGAGTCTTAACATTTGGCTCAACTCAACTTGCTCAGGCTCAAGATGCTCCTGCTGCTGAACAAACTGAACAGGCTGCACCTGCTGCAGTAGAACCAGCTGCTGCTGATGCTTCTGTTGCCGGCGTTGAAGAAGGTGGTATTCACAAAGAAATTAAAGTAAAATTCATTGAAGGTACTGCATCTTTCATGAGTTTGGTAGCTATTGCATTGGTTATCGGTTTGGCATTCTGTATTGAACGTATCATTTATTTGAGCTTGGCTGAAATCAATACTAAGAAATTTATGGCTTCTATCGAAGCTGCTTTGGAAAAAGGTGATGTTGAAGCTGCAAAAGACATCGCTCGTAACACCAGAGGCCCTATTGCATCTATTTACTATCAAGGTTTGATGAGAATTGATCAAGGTATTGATGTAGTAGAAAAATCAGTTGTATCTTATGGTGGTGTGCAAGCAGGTTACCTTGAAAAAGGATGTTCTTGGATTACACTGTTTATCGCAATGGCTCCGTCATTAGGATTCTTGGGTACTGTAATCGGTATGGTGCAGGCATTTGATAAGATCCAGCAGGTAGGTGATATCTCTCCGACGGTTGTTGCAGGTGGTATGAAAGTAGCCTTGATTACAACTATCTTCGGTTTGATCGTTGCTTTGATTCTTCAGGTATTCTACAACTATGTACTTTCTAAGATCGAAGCTCTTACAAGTGAAATGGAAGATTCTTCTATCTCTTTGCTTGACATGGTAATCAAATATAACTTGAAATACAAAAAATAATCTGAGATGAGTAAGTTATCATATAAATTATCGTACTACGTACTGTACGCAATGTTTGCTCTTATCCTGGTGGTATTAGGTCTCTTTTATTTTGGGGGAGATGCTCAGGGAACAGCTGCATTGGCAGGCGTTGATCCGGAAATGTGGCAACCTGCAAATACAGATGCATTATTGTATTTGATGTATGCACTTTTCGGACTTGCAGTAGCTGCAACTATTATTGCTGCTATATTCCAGTTCGGTTCAGCGTTGAAAGATAATCCGGTAAGCGCTATTAAATCATTGATCGGTCTTATTCTTTTAGTTCTTGTACTGGTTGTTTCTTGGGCTATGGGTAGCGAAGAGACTTTGAGAATACCAGGATATGATGGAACGGACAATGTTCCTTTTTGGTTGAAGCTAACTGATATGTTCCTTTATTCAATCTACTTCCTTTTGGGGGCAACAGTTGTTGCTATCATCTTGAGTAGCATTAAGAAGAAATTATCATAATCCAATTGAGCTTGCTCAATTAAATATAGTAATACTATGGCAAAAGGAAAAAGAAAAGTTCCTGATATAAATTCAAGTTCTACGGCTGATATCGCTTTCTTGTTGCTGATCTTCTTCTTGATTACAACTTCTATGGATACGGACCGTGGTTTGGCAAGACGTTTGCCACCACCGCCTGAAAATGATAAGGAGCAGAAGAATGAAGACAAGGTTAAGCAACGTAACGTTCTACAGATTTACCTGAACATGTATGACCAGTTGATGGTTAATGGTGAAATCATGAATGTTCAGCAGTTGAGAGCGAAGACTAAAGAGTTTGTTGCTAATAAATATAATGATGAATCGTTGCCGGAAAAAACATCAAAGGAGGTTGATTTCTTTGGTCCGACAATGGTCACTGAAAAGCATGTAGTCTCTTTACAGAATGACCGTTCTTCTTCATATCAGGCATATATTGACGTACAAAATGAATTGGTTGCTGCTTACAATGAACTGAGAGATGAACTATCTCAGGAAAAGTGGGGAAAGAATTATTCAGAGTTAAATGAAGATCAGCAGAAAGCTGTTCGTGAAATTTATCCTCAGAAGATTTCTGAAGCTGAACCTAAAAAATATGGAGAAAAGAAGTAATGGGAAAATTTAATAAAACAGGTAAACGTGAAATGCCTGCGTTGAATACTTCTTCTCTGCCTGACCTTATCTTTACGCTGTTATTCTTCTTTATGATTGTAACAACGATGCGTGAGGTAACGTTGAAGGTTGAATTTAAGATTCCGCAAGCAACAGAATTAGAAAAGCTTGAAAAGAAATCATTGGTTACGTTTGTGTATGTAGGAAAACCAATGAGAGAGTTTCGTCAGAAGATGGGTTCTGAGAGCCGTATCCAATTGAATGATGCTTTCGCCGAAGTTTCGGAAATTCAGGATTATATTATTGCAGAAAGATCAAGCATGAAAGAGTCTGATCAGGCAATGATGACTGTATCTCTGAAGATCGATAAGGATACGAAGATGGGTATCGTAACTGATATCAAGAATGCGCTTCGTCAAGCTTATGCTCTGAAAATTAACTACTCTTCGCAACATCGCGAATAAAAGGTTGATTGAATATATTTGAAAAGGGTGCTTAACTAAAAATAAATAGTTAAGCACCCTTTTCCTTTGGAATGAAATGACGAGAATGTTTAGGAATTCATTTTCACATTATAGACTTCCTTGTGAATTTTTTTCTTTACTGTGTCGAAATCCTGTTTGCATTGTAAACTGCCATATACCATCAGATACATCGGTAAGAAAGGGTCTCCGTTCTTGTATGGGGGTTGTTGGTACTCTTTCTCCCAAAGAACAAATCCTTGTCGTTTGTAGAAGTTTATGCGACGTTGTGCCATTTCTTCCAGAGGCATTTCAACTTCCAGAACGATGGGGAGGTTTAACTCTTTACATAAGAAGTCTAATACCTTTTTGCCATAGCCACTATTTCGTAATGTCGGGTTAATAGCAAAGTGTTCTACATAATAAAAATGGTCGAAATCCCAGTAGGTAATGAATCCCACAGGGGTATTATCATCAAAAATGATATTATTATGGAAGTTACCAATACGGTTGGTATATTCGCGCAAATCTTTCAGTTCACGGTATTCTTCCGGTGGAAAGGCTGCAATAAGCAGATCCTCCATAAATTGGTAATGTTGTACGTCAGACGTACTGATAGGTTGGAGTCTAATCATAAAGGTCTGGGTTTTGATTATTACTTTATTTCTTGTTGGTATAAAATTCGATAATTCTACGAATAGAACGTTGGCACACCGGACAGAAGGTCGGATATTCATTTGTTCGCATGCGGCAATCAAAGGAGGGACGGTAGATACCTTTTGCTGAATATCCACCACCTTCATAAACACCTACCGGGTACTGTTTATTCATTTGCGGAGGAGTAGGAACAGGAACTCCTGCCGGAAGCATATCTTTCCATTTGGAGGAGAAATCTATACGGGTAGAGATATTCGGCTCCCAAGGTTCCACATCGAGCGGATAAGTGTCTGCCATTACATCTTCTTCATAGAAGTATTCGTCGCCTAAACCTCCAAAACTATGCCCGAATTCGTGTACTACCACAGGCTTGAAGGTAGGATGGTGGGCAGCAGTCAGTGTATAGGAGTTGTAAATACCTCCACCACCGTATTCTTCGGTATTGACGATGATGATAATATGCTCGTAAGGAATACCTGATAACGCGTTGTGTATTGACTTTACACGACTGGTAGTCAGATAGCGGTCGGAATAGAAAGTATCAAAATGAGAGTTAAATGCCGTTTGTCTCCAATCGTTTTTTCGTGGTACACTGACACCACTATCTTTTGACGGGCTGGCAACAGCAACAATATTGAACCGGCTTTTCATTGATTTGAATGGTTCATAAAAGAAAAGACTTTCGCATGTTTTTTCAGCATCTTTGTAGAATAGATCCATCTCAGCTTCAGTATACCCTTCAGCCAGGATGGCTACATCGATACAATCTGCTTCACTACCACTTTTCAGAAGGTATTTATGTGGCGTTATATGTGAGATACCCCGTTTATGAATCAGTATATCATCGGGATGTATAATATGTTTTAAATGAGCCATTACTTTTCGTGATGAGTTGAGTAGTGTGATCTCTATCTCTACCGGGTGTTGCGGATAAGGAAGCAGAAAAGTATTTTCAAATCCTTTTGCTGTTTTCTGAGCCTCGTCTGTAGAAAGCCACTCTTGAAAAAGAGAGGAAAAGGAGGTTTTATAGATACATTTTCGAGTGGTGAGATCAGTCATTGTGATCTGACCGTTACCCTCTAAAGGAAGTTCGGAGAGATGATGTCTGCGCCCTGCCCATGAAGGTAGGTGCGAAAGTTCATCCAGATAGATCGATTGGTGTTTGGCATCACCGGTGAAAATATAATCTACTCGTAATGTTTTGTCTTTGAAAAAGTCTGTAAACTCCTGTGCGTGTATGTTTATTACCATCAACAGGCATAGTATGAGGGTGGTATTTCGTTTCATATTTAGCGTATATTTATGTTTTTACAAAGGTACGAACAATTGCTGACTTATCCCATATTTAGAAATAAAAGTAATAAATCATAGTATTTATTGCCAAAAAATTATCTAACTTTGCAATAACATTCATGTATTAAAACAAATTGATCTAAAATGGGACATCATCAATTGGATACTTTAGATGAGCAGATTCTGAAGCTGATAGCAGATAATGCGCGTATTCCTTTTCTGGAAGTAGCACGGGCATGTAATGTTTCGGGTGCAGCTATCCACCAGCGTATACAGAAGCTGACTAATCTGGGGATATTGAAGGGTTCGGAGTTTGTCATCGACCCTGAAAAAATCGGGTACGAGACGTGTGCTTATATTGGAATTTACCTGAAGGACCCGGAATCATTTGATTCTGTGACAAAAGCTTTGGAAGCTATACCAGAGGTGGTGGAATGTCATTTCACTACAGGTAAATATGATATGTTCATCAAGATTTACGCAAAGAATAATCACCATCTGTTGAGTGTCATTCATGATAAGCTGCAGCCGTTGGGGTTGGCACGTACTGAGACGCTTATCTCTTTCCATGAAGCTATTAAACGGCAGATGCCGATTATAGTAGACACAGACGATCAGGAGTGATTCGTTTTCTGTCTGTAACTATCTGGTATAATCAACGAACGCATAGGAGCAGAGATGTTTTTCATCCGCAGGATGGACTTCTCTGCTTTTTTCGTGCCATACTGTAAGGTCTACTGAAGGGAAGAAAGCATCGGCTTCCAGGGCTTCATCATCTATTTCAGTCAAGCAGAGTTCGTCAGCTAGGACAATAGCCTGGCGGTATACAGTTTCTCCGCCGATGACGTAAACATGCTCATCTTCGCGGCAATTTTGCAAAGCAGCTTCCAAAGAAGTGAAAACCTCGGCACCGGGAAAGCTATTTGCCGGATTGGAAGAAAGAACAATATTGCGACGGTTGGGAAGTGCACCTTTAGGAAGTGACTCGAATGTTTTTCGGCCCATTATAATTGTATTTCCTGTGGTGAGTGCTTTAAAACGTTTGAGGTCATTGGGCAGCCAGAACAAAAGCTTATTTTTGAAGCCGATAGCCATATGGCGATCTACAGCGGCTATAATGCTGATTTTACTCATAATGTTTATTGGAATTTGGTAGTTATTAGCAGTTGGAATCTATGCAATATGTCGTTAGAACATAAAAATACGATCATGCTGCATAGCTTCTAATTACCAACTACTAAATTTTAGCTACTGATTTATACCGAAACTTTTCCCGCAATATGTGGATGCGGATCATAGTTTATTAATTCAAAATCTTCAAATTTGAAGTCGAAGATATTTTTTATATCCGGATTTATCTTCATTTGGGGTAGCGGACGTGGTTCACGGGTTAATTGCAGCTTTACCTGTTCCATATGGTTCAGGTAGATATGCGCATCTCCCAATGTATGTACGAAATCTCCGGCTTTCAATCCGGTCACTTGTGCCATCATCTGTAATAACAAGGCATAAGAGACGATATTGAACGGAACTCCCAGGAAAATATCTGCACTCCGTTGATAGAGTTGCAGGCTCAGACGGCCATTTGCTACATAGAACTGAAAGAAAGCATGACATGGCGGTAGGTTCATATTATCAAGGTCTCCTACATTCCAGGCACTTACGATGATTCGTCGGGAGTCAGGGTTGTGTTTGATTGTATCTACCACTTCACTGATCTGATCGATAAAACCACCTTTATAGTCAGGCCATGAACGCCACTGATAACCATAGATATGTCCCAGTTCTCCTTTTTCGTCTGCCCATTCATTCCAGATACGAACACCGTTATCTTGCAGGTATTTTACATTTGTATCTCCCTGCAAGAACCATAATAGCTCATATATAATAGATTTCAGGTGCAATTTCTTAGTCGTCAGGCAAGGGAATCCCTCGTCGAGATTGAAGCGCATCTGATGTCCGAAAACACTGATTGTACCAGTACCGGTGCGGTCACTCTTTTCAGCACCTTCGGCAAGTACACGGCTGAGTAAATCTAAATACTGTTTCATACTGCAAAGGTAGAAAAAAAGTAGTTAGAATCCAGTAGTAAGTAGTTAGAATCTATGCAGATTATAAAAAGGGAGTGAATAGGTTGGCAAACCACCCGACAAACTTCTTCCACGGTGAACGCTTTTTCCATATTTCGGGGGTGAGCTTAGTACAGTGTTGGGTATCAGCCTCGAATACACTGTCAAGTTGTGCTGTGAACTCCTTGTCAAAGATAAAAGCATTTGTCTCATAGTCGTAGCGCAGGCTTCGACTGTTAAGGTTGGCGGTGCCTACCGTACAAAAGGTCTCGTCCACCATCATGATCTTCGAGTGGTGAAATCCGCCATTATACAGATATATATCTGCGCCCCGTTTCATTAGTTTGTGTACTTTATAGAGCGATGCATCCGGCGTGAAAGGTATATCTGCCTTGGAGGAGATCATAATCTCTACCTTTGTACCTTTCTCAAGTGCGTAGTTTAGTGCTTTCCGAATCGAAGAGGTGGGCACGAAGTAAGGATTCACTATTCGTACATTTTCTTTTGCCGCATAGATAGACATGGCATAAGTATGGCTGAGCATGCGGGTATTCTTTTTCGGTGTACGATCGACGATGGCAACGGTAATTCCGTCAATACTATCTGCCGGAGCCGGAAATTCGGGAAAGTAGGCCTCTCCGGTGATATCCTGCTTGGTTGTTTTATTCCATATTGTGAGAAATATTTCTTGCAGAATGTCTACTGCCGGGCCTTCAATGCGGATATGCATATCACGCCATGTACCAATTTTGGGGAGTCCGTTGATGTAATAATCTGCTATATTCATTCCTCCGGTATAGCCTATTTTTCCGTCGATAACAACTATTTTCCGATGATCCCGGTGTGCTGCGTGGTTGATATAGGGAAACTTAAACGGATCGAATTTGACTATTTCGATGCCCCGTTCGCGGATTGCTTTGAGATGACGCTTCTTCAGTGGCTTATTATTAGACCAGTTGCCGAAAGCATCGAATAAGGCGCGTACTTCTACTCCTTCCTTTACTTTTTCGGCCAATAGATCGAAAAGTGCGTTGGCAATAGAATCATTCCGGAAGTTAAAGTATTCCAAATGTATATGGTGTTTAGCACCGCGGATAGCTTCAAAGAGATCCTCAAATTTCTCGCGTCCGCTTTTGAGCAACTTTACTTTATTACCATGCGTAATAGGGATACCCGATTCTTGGAGGAAATTGAGTACCATCTGGTCGCTGGGTAATTCGGTAGTGTCTTGTCGCTGTACCCATAAACTGTCTATTTCATCTGCTTTAATGTTGCTTGTCGTCAAAAGCAACAAAATAAAAAATATATGTAGTCTCAAAACTTGTAGTCTTTATTTAGTTTACTAAGGAAACAAAGATACAACTTCTCTGTTCGGAGCTCTTTTCTGTCAAGAGTAGATTTATCATAGTTTAACAATTTAAAAGCTGTTTTCCTATCATTTGATGTTACGTCTCACCAGATTAAGAGATAAATTATTATCTACTGATGAAAAAAAAGTTTGCCGGTATCAAACGGATTGTTTATAATCGGGATATTGTTGATATGCTGGTTGCAAACAAGACCGATGTACCCTGTTTACAGGGTATATTGGAACCTATTGATTAAAATATCCTTGTTTGTATAAATAAAAAAGAGGAAAGCATGAGCTTCCCTCTTTTATTTATTAAATTGAATATATGATTGTAATACGTTTACAAATATACTACATTACAAATCCAAAAGCAAACTTTTTGCTTTGTTTTTTCTTATGCCATAGACCATGCTTTGCGTACTCCCAGAAACATAAGTACCGCTGCGGCGATAATCAGTGATTTGAGATCAATGCCTGTTGCGGCTCCGCTTTGCACCATCGATACGAATATATCACGTGCAGTACCTGCTACTGCCTGAAGTCCGTCGTAAGCAAAAAACAGCACCACAGCTACAAGTGTAATAAATACGCTCCATATTTTCACCAGCAGTCCTGTACGGTAGGGCAGATGGTGCATTACACGGCGACTAAAGCCATTATCGGGTATTTCTTGTTTTTGTTTTGCAAAGAATTCCCGTATTAGTTTATCATCTGTTTCCATCATAACCGTTTTGTTTTAAATACATTGCCAATTTCTCTTTACCACGCGACAGGTGACTTTTTACTGTTCCTGCCGGTATACCCACAATTCCCGCAATTTTGTCTATACTTACATCTTCTATATAGAACAAAGTGATGCAGGTTCGTTCCACTTCTTTTAGCTTTTCAAGTGATTGGTAAATGTCCATGCGTTGCCCCACGTTTTCCTGTTCAACACTATTGGTAGCATCTACTTCTCTGGAGTCCAGCTCGGTTGTTTCCTTCCGACTGCGAATATAATCATAAAATACATTATAAGCAATACGATAAAGCCATGTTGAGAAATTTGAAAGATTTTTAAAGGTTGCTATACTTGTATATGCTTTGATGAATGTATCTTGTGCCAGATCGTCGCTCAAATCGCTGTCGCCGCACGTCAGGTTGAGGAAGAAGCGCCGGATAGGCGATTGATACTTCTGAACCAATTGGTTGAAGGCCCTGGTGTTTTTAAACACCACGACCTGTGCGACTAACGATATGTCGTTGATCTGACTCATTTTTGTTCGTCAGTAGGATGTTGATTACGGGCAACCAACCATTGTCCGAGGCCGGTGAACATTATCAGCAGGCCTATACACCCCAGAGCAAAGCTGTCTGTTATAGCCCAAAGGAAGATGAACAATCCGGTGCCGAGGCACATGTTTTTAATCCCCTTGGAGCGTGTGTCCGTATTCAGGCTCTCTTTAAGGATACCTTCCGGAATGGGCTGTCCGGCAGCAATGGCTTTTTCTACCAGTTTGTAACGTTCACGCCTATTCTTGTAGCGGAAGTAAAACGCAATGAAGATAACAAAAATAGGGAAACCGAAAACTAATATCAGGATGAAGAATGCAAGAGCAATACCTTTGGATGCCATTCCGCTAAAGTCTTTGACTAAAGAGAAATCTTCGTCATTAAAACCTGTGTAACTATATGTACTGTCATAAGAATCAGTCGATTCGCTTTCTACGGTCACTCCATCTTCTGCTGTATCCTTGTATTTGGGAGTATATACTGAATCGTCATTGGTTTTGCTGACTGTAATTGTTACCTGTCCGGTACTATCTTTGTAGACGGTTTTCTGCTTTTGTGCAAATGACATGGAGCAGTAGAGGGTTGCCACCATCAGAGCAATTAGAATTCTTTTCATATCTTGTAATTTTTTTGTTTCTTTGGTTGTTAGACGTAGTTAGCCTGCCGGAAAGTTGCAAAGAGACAAAATATTTTTGATATTTGCAGGATTTAACAGAAGAAAATCAATGGAGTTGCAGTTTATTCAGAGTAAAATATATGAGATACGTGGACAGAAGGTGATGCTGGATCGGGATTTGGCAGAGCTTTATGGTATAGAAACGAAACGTTTAAAAGAAGCGGTGAGGAGAAATCTCAGGCGCTTTCCTGTCGACTTTATGTTTGAGTTGAACCGGAAAGAGTTTGAATTTTTGAGGTCGCAAATTGCGTCCTCAAACGGGCGGGGTGGATTGAGGTACATGCCTTTTGCTTTTACAGAACAAGGAGTAGCTATGCTTTCTTCAGTCCTGAATAGCGATGTAGCTATTGAGGTCAATATCTCAATTATGCGTGCTTTTGTTGCTGTACGCCAATTGATATCTAATCCTCCGGTTAATGACCTGGCGAAGCTACAATCTGAAATTCAGGAATTGAAAGGATATATCGAAGAAGTCTTTACCGGTTATAACGATATAAATGATGATACGCGTATGCAGATAGAATTGATAAATCGGACTCTTGCGGAGTTACAGACCAAAGAGAAAGATGTCAGTAAACCCCGTAATCCAATCGGCTTTAATACATACAAAAAGTAAATCCTATGAACTTGCCAGTCTCTTTTATCGACTATACCCGTGCCTTGTTGGGCAACGAAGAATATGAAAAGTTATTTGCCGCCCTGGAGCAAGAGCCTCCTGTCAGTATTCGCCTTAATAAGTTGACAATTGACAGTGGACAATTGACAGTGACTATGCAGGCTGATAGCGTAGCCAACTCTCAACTTTTAACTTTCAACTCTCAACTAAAACAAGTTCCCTGGTGCGAAGAGGGGTATTATCTCGATCAGCGTCTGACGTTTACTTTTGATCCTCTTTTTCATGCCGGTTGTTATTATGTGCAGGAAGCCTCGTCTATGTTTGTTGGTCAGGTGCTGCAACAGTATCTATCCGAAGAGCCTGTTGTGATGCTTGATCTTTGCGCTGCTCCCGGTGGAAAGTCTACCCATGCATGTAGCCTTTTGCCGGCAGGAAGTCTGTTGGTTGCAAATGAAGTGATTCGCAATCGTTCGCAGATACTTGCAGAGAATCTGACAAAGTGGGGGTATCCCGGGGTTGTAGTGACGAACAATGATCCGGCAGATTTTTCACGTCTTGGAGTTTTTTTTGATGTAATACTTACCGATGTACCCTGTTCCGGTGAGGGTATGTTCCGAAAAGATCCCCGCGCAATTGAAGAGTGGAGTTCGGATAACGTTGAAATATGCTGGCAACGTCAACGCCGTATTATTGCTGATATCTGGCAATGTCTTAAACCGGGTGGTATACTTATATACAGTACTTGTACTTATAACACGAAGGAGGACGAAGAAAATGTACGGTGGATTTGTGATGAGTTTGGGGCAGAAGTACTTCCGCTGGATATCTCTTCGGAGTGGAACATCACAGGAAACCTGCTAGCAGGAACGGACTTTCCGGTCTACCGTTTTTTGCCTCATAAAACGAAAGGGGAGGGGTTCTTTCTTGCCGCACTTCGGAAACCGGAAGGAGAGAAAGAAATGTACGGTGCTGCAGGTTCGGAGTCATTTGCTTATGAAGCTGGCAATGGAAAGGCTACCCGCAAAAAAGTGTCTGTTATGCGAGGTAAAGCAGCTCCTTCGGCGATTGGTAAAGAACAATTAACGGCAGCAAAAAGCTGGCTTGCAGTTCCTGAAGCGTATGAACTGTCAGCGAATGGAAACACGATTACTGCATTTCCTAAAGAATACATCGGTGAACTTGCCATTTTACAGCAGTTTCTCCGCATAGTACAAGCGGGTATTACAGTGGGGGAAGTGAAGGGGAAAGACCTTATTCCCGATCATGCACTTGCCATGAGCCGGGCATTGCAACCGGGTATTTTCTCTACAGAAGAAATCAGTTACGAACAAGCCATTGCTTATTTACGCAAAGAGGCCATCTCTTTATCAGAGACGGCCCCTCGTGGTTATGTATTGCTTACTTATAGATCGGTTCCCCTCGGTTTTGTGAAGAATATAGGCAATCGTGCCAATAACCTTTATCCGCAGGAGTGGCGTATTCGCAGCGGATATTTGCCTGAAGAGATACGCATCCTGTGATGACGAACCGGACATCGGATCCGACTGTGTTCTTTCCGGTTAAGGCAATATTCCTTCCGGCATTTCCAGTCCGGTGAATGAAAAGCCCAACTGCCTTCCTGTTCCTTCTTCTTCCAAAATGTAAGAAGGAGGAGGCTCTGGCGATGTCCGTGTATCTCCTGTTGGGGGAGTGTTCCAATTCAAATTCAGGTTCTTGTCCAACCGGTGGAGTATATACGGATTGCCGTGAAGGATGAACTTATGTGAACCGGTCAAGGCTTCTGCGTGCTCCACACTCTCTGTAAAGGTGAGTGTCATATTGGCCTGGTCGTCCATTCCCGGTTCGAGTACATAATTTCCTTTTGCTACCAGTACCAACCCGGATGAAAAGGCTGTTTGAGGTCCTTGTTTGAAGAAATATGCATCCCGTGCACGATTGTTGATAAGAAACATATCCGAAATACCAGGCAGCATCTCTGCCGTACCATTCTCAGACAATGAAGATCCATATCCACGGGATAGCCGCATTGTTTCGTAATTATCCACAACTTTAATTGTCAAAAGACAACTTTCCAGCGTTGCATAGTCTGTGACTTTCAAGGTCGTTTTTCCCGTAAGGATTCCCCGGACGTAGATGGCACTGCCACCCGGAGTCGACCATCCCTGTTCCACTTGTGCACTGACAAGGCGTTGATCTTTTACTTCTAATGAGTAATCACCGTTTCCGCTTTCCAGTCCCAGGTAGCGTATACCTCCCATAGGGACTTCGTATGTGTCGTTATAAAAGCGGAGCGGACTGTTGTTGTCGTCCTTACATGCGCTCAGCAGAGTAAGGATACAGCACAAAGCTGTCTGATAGAAATGTTTAGGTATCATAATCAGTATTTTATGTTTGCTGCAAATATAATGTATTCTTCTATCTTCGTCAACAAAAATCTTCAAACAATGTCTGGCAAAGTAGAATAGATTCTACAATTGATTCTTATATATCTTCGCCATCGCTTTCTGATATTGGTTTTCCAGTTGCAGATAGTTTTGTTTGCTTTGGTATACTACCGAAACTTCTACAAAGTACTCAATCATACTGATCTGCCCACCGGTCAGTGCTTGTTTCAGCATTTCGAGGTCTTGCTGTGCCTGGAAGGTTTTTTCGTACTCGTCCATTGAACTGCGCAAAGTTTGTGCCTCCTGATAAAGTTGTGCTACTTGTGATTCTGCCTGTAACATGGCACTTTCCTTTAGGAAATCTGTGTTCATGGCTTGTGCTTTCGCTATCTTTACTTTACTTTTGTTTTCAAAGATCGGAAAAGAGAAACCTACCACTACACCATTGAAAGGAGTACCCGATTCGGTATTCCGGCGATATCCTAACTCCAGTTTCGGCAACCAGCCTTGTTTGTTGACACCAATCTGCTTACGGGCAGCTGCACTCTCACTGGCAAGTGTCTGCAGGGTTGGATCTGCAGCGAGTACTTCCGCTTTAAGCATCTGATAGTCCGAAGGGAAGATAACCGCCGGATATGTATTTCCTTCAAATACTACAGGAATATTTCCATTCAGGGTATTCAGTTCCTGAAGCTTGTTACGCAAGGCTGTTTCGTTTAGCGAAGCCTCTGTTTTGACGTTTAGCAGTTCCAGGTTGATCTTGTTCGTTTCAATAATGTTGGCATCGCCTGTTTGCAAGCGTTTCTTGTACATTGCCGAAAGCTCTTCCGCATTACGTAAACGTTCTTGTAAGATCTGCTTTTGCTGGCGAAGCATGATAATGTCCAGACATACTTCCTTGGCCTGTAGCAGGATACCTTGCCGGAAGATACTTGCCTGTCCGTCGAAAGAGCTTGTTTTCAGACGGTTCAGTTTTGCACGGCTGGCGTAGAGGCTGGGAAAGTCGAAGCTTTGAGAAACAACAAGCTCTCCGATTGTCTCATTTTTGTCTTTTGCGCCCCAGAGGTGTGCATAAGAGAGACTGGGATCTGCAAGGTTATTATCAGTCTTTGCTTCCAGTTTCTGTGAAGAGATAAGCTGGGCGTTTGCCTGCAACTCCTTATTGTTCGCTTCGATATTCCGAAGCACCTGTTCTATGTTACTTTGTGCCTGCACTCCTGCAATGGCAAGGAGTGTGGCAGTAAATATCGTTATTTTTTTCATTTCATTCTATTATTTATTCTTTTCATTAGAGATATTCCCACCATCTGTCGTTTGGCGTATCTCCTCCTTCTGTGGGGAGCGGCGATGCATCATCAGGTAAACAATGGGAATGATAAATCCGTTCAGGAAAGTCGATGTTAAAAGACCTCCTAAGATTACTTTTGCCATTGGACTTTGTATCTCGTTACCCGGCAGGTCGCCACTCAGCGCCAGTGGTATCAGCGCCAGAGCACTGGAAAGTGCTGTCATCAAGATAGGATTCAACCGGTCCAGTGAGCCATGAATTACACTATCGTATACTCCCATACCCTCTTCCTGTTGCAGGTGATTGTAATGGCTGATAAGTAACATACCATTACGTGTAGCGATACCAAACAGAGAGATAAATCCGATGATGGCCGGGATACTGACTTCACCTGTGGTGATGAGTAGCGCAAATACGCCACCAATCAGCGCCAACGGCAAGTTCAGCAGAATCACTCCGGACTCTTTTACACTCCGGAACTCATGGTACAGCAGTAAGAAGATTATAACGATACTCATGAAGGAAGTCAAGGCCAGCGTGCGGCTTGCTGCCTGTTCGCTTTCAAATTGCCCTCCATATTCAATATGGTACCCTTCCGGGAGCTTTACGGAGGTATCTATCTTTTTCTGTATATCATTTACTACGCTGCGAAGGTCGCGGTCGGCTACGTTTGCAGAAATCACAATCTTACGTTTCACGTTTTCACGGTTAATGGTATTGGGACCCATAGACGAAACAACATCAGCTACGTAGCTTAGGGGTACTTTCTTTCCGTCCGATGTATCTACCATCAGGTTACGTATCTTCTCGGCTTCATCACGGAAGTTATCTTTCACTTTAACAATGAGATCGAATGCCTTGCCCTTTTCGTAAACCTGTGAAATGACTTCACCTGCCAATGCTACATTGATATATTCTGAGAATTCCGGCAGGGTGATACCATATTTGGCAAGCATTTCACGTTTCGGAGTGATTTTTAGCTGTGGGCGTTCAATCTGTTGTTCCACATTCAGGTCGGCAATACCGGGAATACCTTCAATAGCCCCTTTTATTTCATTACCTAAAGAGAACATTTTGTTTAAGTCATCTCCGAAAAGCTTAATAGCGATATTGGCTTTTGTTCCGGATAGCATAGCGTCGATACGGTGGCTGATAGGCTGGCCGATCTCGATATTTGCTCCGGTGATTGTACCCAGTTTCTCACGTACATCTGCAATGAGCTCACTGCGCGAACGGTCTTTCAGTTCAAATGGTGCTTCTATCTCCGAGGTATTCACTCCCAGGGCATGTTCATCCAGTTCGGCACGACCTGTTTTACGGGCCACGGTCTGTATCTCAGGAATAGTTAATAGCAACATTTCCGCACGGTGTCCCATTTTGTTACTCTCTTCCAGAGAGATACCCGGCAGCGAAGATATATTGATGGTAAATGAACCTTCGTTGAAAGGCGGTAAGAAGGAGCGTCCTAACGTGAAGAAACATCCCAAAGCAACAATAAACAGAGCAATGGTACTTCCCAACGTGATTCGTTTGTGATTAAGTACCCATCTCAATGCTTTTTCATAAACACCTTTCAACCAGCGTGCTACGAATGCTTCTTTGGGGATTTTGTCACTCTTGTTTCTGCCTAACAGGTAAGAGCATAGTACCGGAGTAACCGTTAAAGCCACTATTGTAGAAGCGAACAGTGCCACAATAAAAGCAACGCCCAGTGGTACTAACATACGTCCTTCCATACCTGTAAGGAAAAAGAGGGGTACGAAACTCACTACAATGATCAGTGTAGAGTTCAGAATAGGCATACGTACCTCTTTGGAAGCATTGAATACCACGTCGAGTACCGGGAGACGTTCAGTCTCCGATTTCATCCGGTTTTCACGGAGTCGTTTATATACGTTTTCTACATCTACAATAGCATCGTCCACCAATGAACCGATTGCAATTGCCATACCGCCAAGACTCATTGTGTTGATAGTCATCCCCATATAGTGAAGGGTGAGAATGGAAACAATCAGTGAAATGGGCAGTGTTACCAGTGAAATAATTGTGGTTCGTACGTTTGCCAGAAACAGGAAGAGCACGATCACAACGAAGATACCCCCTTCCAACAATGACTTTTTCACGTTTCCGATGGAGCTTTCGATAAAACGGCTTTGGCGGAAGATATCGGTAGAAACCTTTACATCCGCAGGGAGGTTCTTCTGTAAATCCTTTAAAGAAGCTTCCAGTTTATCCGTCAGTTCCAGTGTACTGGTAGAAGGTTGTTTGGTAACTGTCAGCAATACAGCAGGTTTTCCCCGTTCCGAGGCCGTACCCAACTTCGGAGCTTTTGGTCCGATGGCTACGTCTGCTATATCTTCCAATAGTACAGGTACGGTATTGATACTCTTTACTACGGCTTTTCCCAGCTGATCTGCCTTATCTGTAGAGAGTACTCCGCGTACTATATATTCGTTTCCGTATTCATAAAGTACTCCACCGTTGGCGTTGAGATTCATATCCCGGGTAGTGTTCATTACTTCACTCATAGATACCCCATAGTGACGCATCCGTTCCGGGTCGAGTTGTATTTGATACTCTTTCAAGTCGCCCCCCAAAACGGCTACTTGTGCCACACCACCTGTTGAAAGCAGACGTGGACGAATTGTCCAGTCGGCGATAGTACGCAGGTCGAGCATAGATGTTGAATCTGCGGTAAGGCCGATAATCAGCATCTCACCCAATATGGAAGACTGTGGTCCAAGTGTTGGTTTGCCCACATTGGCGGGCAATGATTCATTGACTACTGCGAGCTTTTCGCTTACAATCTGCCGGGCCAGATAAATATCCGTTCCCCAGTCAAATTCTACCCAAACTACAGAAAATCCATTTGTGGAAGAAGAGCGTACGCGACGCACGCCTGTTGCACCATTTACAGAAGTTTCTACGGGAAAGGTGACGAGCTGTTCCACTTCTTCAGCTGCCATTCCATTGGCCTCAGTCATGATGACCACTGTCGGCGCATTGAGGTCGGGAAATACGTCCACTTCTGTATGCATTGCGGTATACGTACCGCCAATCAGCAACAACACCGAGGCCACGAGTACCAGGATGCGGTTCTGAAGAGAGAAATGTATAATTTTATTTAACATGAAATTATTTACGATTAGACGATTTGAAATGATTTACAATTAGACAATTTACAATTTACGATTGAAATTACAATTATTTACGATTGGACAATTTACGATTTACGATTGAAATTACTTTGATTTACAATCTCTTTCATCAATCGTAAATTGTAAATCGTCCAATCGTAAATCTTTTTTAGTGTTCATGACTATGTGCCGGTATCGCATTACTTGCCGAAGCCAGTTTCACCTGGTAGGCACCGTTGACAACAACAGGATCGCCCGCTTTGACACCTGTCAGTATCTGTACGCTTTGCCCATTATCTGCACCCAGCGTCACTTCCTGCTTTTTATAGCCTTCTTCATCCAGTTGCAAATAGACAAAGAATAATCCTTGCTCCTCTGTCAGTGCAGTGCGAGGGAGCGAGATAACATTTTCCATCGGGGTTGACAGTAGATATACCTCTACAAACGAACCGGGAATAATATCTCCTTTGTTGTCAAACTCAAATGTTACCGGAACATAGAATGAATTATCTCCGGCAGACTTGCCAAACGAAAGGAGGCGTCCGCTTAATTCTTTCAGTGCATACACCTTATTATCATACGGCGTTTTGAAGTTAGCCGAACCAATAGTGCGCAGATATGGGTAGTATTTTTCTGAAACTTCTGCGCGAAGGAAAAGACGACGGTTTTGTGTTACGCTGACCAACGGTTGTCCGATGCTAACATAATCTCCCTCTTTGACTAAGATATTTTTCACATATCCGCCGATAGGAGAAGATATGGCTTGTCCGCCTTTGGTATTTCCTTTGGCGAGTGCTTCGTAGCTGATACGGGCATTCTCGTAATTTTGTTCGGCTTGTGCGAAATCTTTGTCGGATACGATTTTGTTTTTAACCAACGCTTTCATACGTTCGTATTCTTTCTTTGAGATTTCATAGGCAATACGGGCACGTTGCACCGGGTCACCATCTGCTATATTACTGGATGAGATGGTTAGCAGGGTACTGCCTTTCCCTACACTCATGCCCTCGGTAACTTTACCATGAAAGCTGACAACACCGGCTACCGTAGCTACGGCTACGCTTTCGTCTCCCTGTGCGGCAAGCACTTGTCCGCTGGTTTTTATCACTTGTTCAAAAGTTCCCGGTTCGATGGTACTCACCTTCACGCCGGCAGCTTCTGCCTTAGCTTTGGGAAGAATAATTTCATCGCTATGTTCGCTTTCGGAAGCTTCGCTACCGTGATTATGCCCTTCGCACTCTTTGGTGGCACTGTGTCCTTCATTTTCGTGGTCGTGTCCTTCGTGGTCATGGTCATGAGCCTCGGTACCATGATTGTGTTCTTCGGGATTATTCCCCGGTTTGCTGTTGCAGGAGCCCAGAATAAACAATCCCAGAACTCCCATAAAGATAAGTTTCTTCATGATTATATAATATACATTCTTAATGATTTCGTTTTTGTAAATTCATCACAATTCACCCTGCAAAAGTAGAAGTTCGCGGGCGCAACTGTCTTGCAAACAATGTAATAGCTACATTGTTCAGTTAGATGAATGTAGAGGGAGGGGCACGAAGTCCGAAGGCACGAGTGATATTCGTGCCGTGTAAAGACTCTCGGTAGACATATTCATTAGTGAATTGTTTTTCCTGAGGTCGGAGTAGATTTTCAATTATAAAGTCGGTGAATAAGATAGCAACAAACATGTGTTGTGGTCCCAATTCTACCTGCGCACTGGGTGCAGGAGATGAAAAACGCGCCAGACATTCGTCACTGCAGCAGGAGTCATTTTCCCGGTGATGATTGTGTACAGGGCATTGTTCTTCGGGTGTTACATCATGTTTCATGCAGATCATCCCATTGGCATGGTGATGATGGGGAACAAGGGGTACTGCCAGCATAATGATGCTGATGACAAATAGAATATAGAATATGTACCTTTTGTTCTTCAAATTTAAATCTTTAATCGGTTGGCAAAGATAGGATTTACCTTATCGAATAGCAAATTATAGTACTTAAAATATTAAAAAGATAATTTGGAGGGATTTCACCACAGAGGCTCACAGAGTTCCACAGAGTATTATTATTCAATAAAACGCAGATTAACGCGGATTTGCACAAAGAAAGACGAGATAGAATAACAGTCTTTTAATTTGCGCAAATTCGCGTTAATCCGCGTTTCAAAATATACCCATCGCTTGGCGTACTTCCCCGTGCGGGAAGCACTTATTTTTTTTCTAATTCTTGCAGAGAGTCCATCTTTTTCTTTTCAAGGAATTCGTAGATGCCGCATAAGTGCTCTTTTACTTTCTTGTTGCCGAATTCGTATACTTTTGTTACCAGTCCATCCAGGAAGTCACGGTCATGCGAAACTACAATCAACGTACCGTCAAAATCAATCAGAGCCTGTTTCAGGATATCTTTTGTTTTGAGGTCAAGATGATTGGTCGGCTCATCCAGAATCAGCAGGTTTACCGGTTCGAGCAATAGCTTAATCATAGCTAAACGTGTACGCTCGCCTCCTGATAGTACTTTCACCTTCTTCATTGATTCTTCCGGTCCGCCAAACATGAAAGCTCCTAACAGATCGCGTATCTTATTACGGATTTCTCCTTTAGCCACATCGTCGATGGTCTGGAATACGGTTAGGTTCTCGTCTAACAGTGAGGCCTGGTTTTGTGCGAAGTATCCTATCTGTACGTTGTGTCCCAGAGTCAATGTACCCTCATGTTCGATTTCTTTCATGATACATTTCACTAATGTGGATTTACCTTCACCGTTTTTTCCGACAAATGCTACCTTGTCTCCGCGTTCTATAGTGAGTGAAGCATTTTTGAATACTGTATGTTTGCCATAGGTTTTACCTACATTGTCCATAATTACCGGATAACTACCCGAGCGGGGAGAAGGTGGAAATTTCAGGCGTAAAGCCGATGTATCTTCTTCGTCCACTTCCAGCAATACCAGTTTCTCGAGCATCTTCACACGGCTTTGTACTTGCAGGGTTTTGGAGTATGTTCCTTTGAACCGTTCTATGAATTCAGTGGTTTCGGCAATGAATTTCTGTTGTTCGTCATACTGTTTTTGCTGCTGCACACGACGTTCTGCGCGTAATTGCAGATATTGGGAATAGTTAACTTTATAGTCATAGATGCGTCCCATCGTCACCTCGATGGTACGGGTGGTGATGTTATCGACGAATTTACGGTCATGGCTGATTACGATTACCGCTTTACCATTGTTGATGAGGAAATCTTCCAGCCATTGTATAGACTCAATATCCAGGTGGTTGGTCGGCTCGTCCAGTAGCAATACGTCCGGCTTTTTCAGTAACAGTTTTGCCAGTTCGATGCGCATACGCCAGCCACCGCTGAAGTCACTTGTCTGCCGATGGAAGTCCTCACGCACGAAACCGAGTCCTAATAATGCTTTTTCTACATCCTCTTCGTAGTTGGTTGCATCAATCGAATAGAACTTTTCACTCAGTGACGAAACCTTTTCAATCAGTTCCATATAACTGTCACTTTCGTAATCAGTGCGGGTCTCCAGCTCTTTATTTAATTGTTCTATTTCGGCCTCCATCTCATGCAAGTGAGCGAATGCCTGTGCTGTTTCCTCAAATACGGTACGTCCGTCTTCGGTCATTAAATGCTGTGGAAGATAAGCAATAACACACTCTTTGGGAGCTGAAATATTCCCTCGGGTCGGTTGGCGGACTCCTGCCAATATTTTAAGCAGTGTGCTTTTACCTGCTCCGTTTTTACCCATCAGGGCAATACGGTCTTTTTCGTTAATTACAAAAGAAATATCACTAAATAAGGTGGTTCCGCCGAATTCTACGGCAACTCCGTCTACTGAAATCATATATGTTCGTTAAAATGAGGTGCAAAGATAATGCAAACCGGGAGCAGAATAAAATGAACGAGTTCATTTTTTATGCCAAGGTGCAGCTTATCTTCGCTTTTTTGGCAAAGATAATCATTTATATTATTTTTTTTTATAACTTGCGCGCTGAATGCGTATGATATAATTACGATATACTAATATGTACACGCGAATATAACAATCATTATAATGGAAAATGAATCAACAACAGACTTCCGTCCGCTAATACTGGTGGCAGAAGACGATGACAGTAATTTCAAATTGATAAAGGCTATCATAGGAAAAAAATGTGATATCCTGTGGGCTAAGAACGGAGAGGAAATAGTGAAGTTGTTCAATGAGAATCGTGGCAAAGCTGCAGCGATACTTATGGATATTAAAATGCCGATAATGACTGGTTTGGATGCCACAGTGATTATTCGTAAAGAGGATCAGAAAATACCTATCATAATGCAGACTGCATATGCATTCAGTTCCGATAAAGAAAATGCAATGAAATGTGGAGCAACAGAGGTATTGGTGAAACCCATTACATTGAGTATTTTGAGGAATTGCCTGACGAGTTATTTCCCGGATTTGAAGTGGTAACTGAAATGACTTGCCTTATAGGCAGCTGAATTTTATAACTTGCATTATAAATATGAGCTACAGGTAGAATGGTATGCATTCACTTGTAGCTCATGTTTTATAAGATTGTACACTTATGCATGACAATATTGTACACTTTGGTATAACAAGAATGTACTCTCTTGTTATGTAAAAATGTACATTCTTATAAGCCTTGATTATTAGAGAGTTATGGACGTATTCTTTTCACTGAATAACTCATTCGTTCAAGCAGGGAAGTGTATCAATTGTTTTTATTTTCAATAGTTTCAGGTTTTCACAAGCCTGATCGTAATATCCTGAATATTCCAGTGATTTAGTGTCGTGTGCATCTACTCCAATAATGGCTGTGCAACCCTCGTTAACAGCAATATGCCAAAACTCCGGGTGTGGATAGGTCAGAGTGCCAAAAGCCTGGTTGTGGTCCATCATTCCTATATTATATTCCAAAGGGATATTAAGCCGGGCAGCTGTGCGGCAAATGTGCCGGCTAATTAATTTACAGTGGGAATCAAATTCCGGATAAGAACGCATGAAAAGATCAGGGTGGGCCAAGTAAGCAAACAGACCACTTTCCATTCCTTCGATTGCACTCTCTTCGTAGAGTTCGAGCATGTCTGGTGTGGTAGTGTTACGTCCGAAGTAGGGAAATTTTTCGTCTGTGTGGAAATGATGATTGCCAAAGATGATAAAATCGAGCTTGTATTCTTTTATCAGTTCTTTCAGCCAATGTATGTATTCAGGAAAATATTCGCATTCCAATCCTAAATGTATCTTTATCCGGTCTTTATATTTTTCTTGTAGGCTTCGGATACTCTCTACATATTCAGGGAATTCTTCAGGAGTCATCCGGATATCTGATACATAGTCCGTATGATACTTCCACGGACTATGGTCTGAGAACCCTACTATCTGATAACCTCCTTTGATGGCACTTAAAACAAATTCTTCGTCACTCCCTGTCGCATGGTGGCAGCGGGTAGTATGGGTGTGGTAATTAGTTTTCATTTTGTTATAATTTCATCCATGCAGATGTCAAACGGCTCTGCAGGTACCTCTTCAAGCAATTGAAAGGGAAAACATATTCCAAGTTTTGTGGCTGTAACGTGGGGGAGGAGTTTGTCGTAATAACCCTTACCTCTTCCTAACCGATGTCCGGTCTGGTCAAAAGCAACACCGGGAATTACTGCCAGTTCAATGGAATCATAGTCGGTGAACAATTTTCCGGTAGGTTCGGCAATACCATAAGAACCAATAATCAGGTCCTGGGGGCTTGTATAAAGTCGTAGTTCCAGATAATCTCCAACGACGACAGGTAATATAATCCTTTTTCTTTCACTCCACTTCTCTATGAAGGAATGGGTCTGGACTTCATCCTTCAAGGAGTGGTAGAGTAGTATGGTGTTTGCTGCCTGGAAAACCGGATGACTTTCCAGGTTAGCTAAAATATCAGCAGAGAGTGCCTTCAGCGTAGAGTCGCAATACCGGGTTTTCTCTTGCGCTATCAGCTTGCGCAGTTCTTTTTTTCTTTCCTTCATCGTTTTTCTTGATTTCCGGTTCTTCAACTATTTCCGGTGCTTTGGGAAAAGCTTCGCCTTTTTCCAGCAAATCCAATCCTTTCTTTACAGTCGGATCTGTCAGGTTGGAATATTTGATATAAGCTTCTTTTCCCAACATATTGTAAATGATGTTTCCGAAGATATTCTTTTCCAGTAGTTTATATGACTTCTGAATAAGTATATTTCTTCTCTTAACGCCTTTTGTTTCGGCATAACGAACGAATTGTTCAACAAGTCCTTGCTGACGCAGGTAGTTTACGAGTGATTCTTCAGTATCGTATTTGCTCAGTTTCTCGCGGTTGTTGTCTGTATACTGGAATGTAAAGAGGATAGTTAACCCCTTGTTTAGTACAGTAGACAAGTAGGAGGTGACACCGGTAGTATCTTGTGGCACAAATACGTCTGGCATAATACCGCCACCACCGTATACAGGGCGTCCTAACCCGGTTGAGTAGCGCTGTGATTCGTCCAGTTTTATACTGTCACGTGAGAAAAACTCTCCGTGTGTATAACGGTTGTACAAATCCATTTCATAATTGCGGTCTTTTCCATTTTCGTATGGGCGCTGTATACAACGTCCTGACGGGGTGTAGTAACGGGCAATTGTTAGACGAATAGCAGAACCATCGCTGAAATCGATAGGTTGCTGTACCAGTCCTTTACCGAATGAACGACGTCCTACGATGGTTCCACGGTCGTTATCCTGAATAGCACCCGAGAAAATTTCGCTGGCAGAAGCCGATCCTTCATCCACAAGAACAACCAATGGGAGATTCTGGCAACTTCCTGTTCCGTTAGCAACTTCATCCAGACGTTTGTATTTACGTCCCTGTGCATAAACAATCAATTTTCCTTGCGGCAGAAACTCATTTACCATTCGTGTGGCAGCATCCATATATCCTCCGGTGTTTCCACGAAGATCTATGATAAGTCCTTTGCAATTCTTATGATTCAGTTGTGCGAGAGCATTTAATAATTCTACGTGCGACGTGCGTCCGAATTTACTGATTTGGATATATCCAAAATCATCGTTCAGCATGTATGCGGCATCTATTGTGTTCTGCGGGATATCGCCACGGGTAATCGTGAAATTGATCAGGTCTTTTTCGGTTGCACGCTTAATGCCTAATTTAACCTGACTGCCTTTCGGTCCTTTCAGTTTACGCATGGCCCGTTCGTTGGTAACTTCTTTTCCAACAAAGAGGCTATCATCTACGGTTACAATACGGTCACCTGCCATTAGTCCTACTTTTTCGGAAGGTCCGCCGGGAATAACGGCATTTACATGTATGGTATCGTATTGTATTGTAAACTGGATACCTATTCCACTAAAACTTCCTTCCAATTCAGAGTTTACTTCTTCCAGATTTTGTGCTGGAATGTAGGTTGAATGCGGATCAAGTTCAGCCAGAATCTGAGGCATTGCTTTTTCTACAAGGTCTGTCATGTTCACCGTATCTACATATTGGTCATCAACAATACGGAGTAAAGCATTCAACTTATTGGATGATCCGTTGATAATGCCTAAGCGATTGCCTGCAAAATGTTTGGCGTAGAACGTTCCGATGAGGATTCCGATTACTACGCTGATAGCAATGATGACAGGGGTAAAACGGGAAGAGTTTTTTGTACTCATGCTTTTTTATTAGTTATTAGTTAGTAGTTGCAAGCTACGGGGAGCTATGCTATAACTGTGGTTTGCTGTTTTTTCTTTTTTTGTTGCTGTTACTCGTGGTCGGTTGTCACAAATATGACTTCTATTCCGGCCCGTTTGAGTAATTCAATTCCATCTTCCAGACGATAATGCTCGGAGTAAACCACTCGTTTGATACCTGCCTGAATGATGAGTTTAGCACATTCAATACAAGGAGAGGCCGTGACGTACATGGTAGCACCATCACTGCTGTTGTTAGAACGTGCTATTTTGGTTATGGCGTTTGCTTCAGCATGAAGCACATAGGGCTTTGTGACATTGTTTTCATCTTCACAGACATTCTCGAAGCCGGAAGGCGTTCCGTTATATCCGTCGGAAATGATCATTTTGTCCTTGACAATCAATGCTCCTACTTTACGCCGTTGGCAATACGAATTTTCAGCCCAGATGCTGGCCATACGTATATAACGTTTATCTAATTCTGATTGTTTATCCATTATCGTATGTGTTTTATCTTTCGGGTGCAAATGTAATGCACAGAGTTTCTGTATTATATTCAAAATAGAGGTACAAATTGTATTCATCTCCTTCATAGGAGGTTGCTTTGGTTATTGCTTCGATGATGAACTGCCCCAATTTGTCATTCGAATCGGTTACCCTTTTATCTTTTACAGTTGTTCGGAAAGTTTGTTTTTCGCCATTTGCTTCCCATGTACCGTTCATAACCACAGAACCGGAACCGTTGAAATCACCATTGATTCTGTTTTCACTTGTACTGCCTGTGAAAGTTATCCGGAATGCCCTTGTTCCGGTGGTTGGATCATAAGACAAATAGTTCTTTTCGTCTACTCCCGGAAAAGTATACCATCTATGTTCACCCTTTTTGGTGATATAGGTCATCTTCCATGTTTTCCCTGTGAATATCTTTTGCACATCATCCGTATCATTGCATCCGCTTAAAGCCGGAATCAGCATGATTGCAAACAATATTCCGATATATTTCAATATTTGTTTCTTCATCTTGGTTTCTAATCTTCAGTTTTTTTATTTCCAGTGTTTTCTTTAATGCCATTTCTGATGAGCAATGCGTCAATTGTAGGCTCTTGTCCACGGAAGCGTTTATAGAGTATCATTGGATGTTCCGTTCCACCTTTTGACAGAATATTGTTGCGGAATGATTCGGCAACTTCCCTGTTAAATATACCTTTCTGTTTAAACAACGAGAAAGCATCCGCATCCAATACCTCCGCCCATTTATAACTGTAATATCCGGCAGAGTATCCTCCGGCAAAGATGTGTGAGAACTGTGTACTCATACAGGCATCTTTCACAACCGGTAATATTTGTGCTTTGGCCCATGATTGTTGTTCGTACTCTTTCACATCTCCTTCAAAAGGAGTATTACGGGTATACCATGCCATATCCAACAAACCGAAACTAACCTGACGCAGACAAGCATAGGCAGCATTGAAATTGGAGGCATCTACCAACCGTTTTATCAGTTCTTCGGGTAACTTTTCGTCCGTCTGATAGTGTTGGGCAAACGTATTGAGGAACTCTTTTTCGATAGCAAAGTTTTCCATAATTTGTGAAGGTAATTCTACAAAGTCCCAATAAACACTGGTGCCGCTGAGGCTCTCGTAAGTAGAATTTGCAAACATGCCATGCAGGCTGTGCCCGAATTCGTGGAGAAATGTTTCCACTTCGTCAAAAGTCAGTAAGGCGGGTTTGTTTCCTGTTGGTTTTGTAAAGTTCATCACGATAGACACATGCGGCCGGCTGTTTTCTCCTGTCTTATCGTCTATCCATTGGCCTTTATATTCGGTCATCCATGCACCTGCACGTTTTCCTGTACGTGGGTGGAAGTCTGTATAAAGTATAGCGAGCGTTTTATTGTCTTTGTCAAGTACCTCATAGGCATCCACATCCTTGTGATAAACCGGAATATCGGCATTTTTTTTGAAGGTAATTCCATACAGGCGGGTTGCCAGGCCAAATACTCCTTCTTTTACTTTTTCCAGTTCAAAATAAGGACGCAACATTTCTTCATTGATATTGAACTTCTTATCCTTTAGTTTATTAGAATAGTAGCTCCAATCCCAAGGCATAACGGTGAACTCTGCACCTTGTTCCTGGCGTGCCAGCTCCTGTACTTCCTGGTATTCTTTCTTTGCAGTAGGAGTATACGCCTCTAAAAGTTGGTTGAGCAGGTTGTAAACCGCATCGCTGTCTTCTGCCATCCGCTTTTTCAAAGTGTATTGGGCAAAGTTTTCATATCCCAGCAATTGTGCGATAGCCATTCGGGTATTAACGAGCTTCTTTACAATATCGATATTGTTGTACTCATTGTTGTGGGTACATTTGGTATTATAAGCCATATAAAGCTCATGGCGCAGATCACGATTGTCGGCGTAAGTCATGAAAGGGATGTAACTTGGTGCCTGTAGAGTGAATACCCAGCCTTCTACACCTTTTTCTTTGGCTGTTTCAGCTGCTGCTTCTATGGCACTTTCCGGGAGTCCGGCAAGTTGTGCTTTGTCTGTAAGCACAAGCTGATAATTATTTATCTCTTTCAGGTTGTTTTCGCTGAACTGCAATGTAAGGCTACTCAATTCTTTTGTTAATTGACGGTATTGCTTTTTGGCTTCTCCTTGCAGATTGGCTCCCCGGCGGATAAAACCGTCATATATGTTTTCGAGTAACTTGGTTTGTTCCGGAGTTAGGTTTAATTGCTCTTTTTGGTTATAGACAGCTTTTACACGTTTAAATAATTCTTCATTCAGACTGATATTGTTACTGTGTTCACTAAGAAGTGGCATCATCTCCTGCGCCAGTATTTGCAGATCATCGTTCGTCTCTGCACTGCGTAGATTACCGAATACAGTTGTTACACGATCCAATAGTTCGCCTGACTTTTCGTATGCCAGTATTGTATTGGCAAAAGTCGGTACTTCCGGGTTATTAACGATAGCATCTATCTCAGCTGCCTGCTGACGGATTCCTTCACGGATGGCAGGCTCGTAATGTTCTGTTTTTATTTTATCGAATGGGACAGTTCCATACGGTGTAGTATACTTTTCAAAAAAAGGGTTTTGGGCGTTCATCATATTAATAATAATGCAAAGTAAAATCAATATTACGTTTAGTCTCTTCATATAAGCCGGATTATGAATGATTTGGTTTATACTTATGAGTTACAAAATTACTAAAATAGTGGATACTTACAGTAGGAATGATCTGCTTTTTAACAAAGTATTAGTGAATAAGGATTATTTCGCAGATTAATATAATTTTGTTAATTAATAGAGGGCGTTTTAGTTTTTTCTGAATGATTTCACCACAGAGTAACACAGAGTTCCACAGAGTTTAAATCTTTATTGAAACACAGATTAACGCAGATTTTCGTAAAGGGAAACAAATGTATGATAAAGAACTACAGCCTTTTAATCTGCGTTTCATCAGATAAATACTACTCTGTGGAACTCTGTGTTACTCTGTGGTGAGTTTTGCTCATTTCGGATCAAAAATGAATATATAAAAAAAAGCTGCTTCGGAAACCGAAACAGCTTTACTTGAATCATATTGTGAATGATTATTTCTTAGCGATAACGCGAGCCATTTCACAAACTTTGTTTGAATAACCCCACTCGTTGTCATACCAAGATACAACTTTAGCGAAGTTAGAATCCAAAGAGATACCAGCTTTAGAATCGAAGATTGAAGTCATAGCGCAACCACGGAAGTCAGTTGAAACAACTGCATCGTCAGTATAGCCAAGGATACCCTTCAATTCGCCTTCAGAAGCTTCTTTCATAGCAGCGTTGATATCTTCTACTGTAGCAGGTTTTTCCAGAACTACTGTCAGGTCAACTACAGAAACGTCAGAAGTCGGAACGCGGAATGCCATACCAGTCAGTTTACCGTTCAATACCGGTAATACTTTACCTACAGCTTTAGCAGCACCTGTTGAAGAAGGGATGATGTTTTCAAGGATACCACGACCACCTCTCCAGTCTTTCTTAGAAGGACCGTCTACTGTTTTCTGAGTAGCAGTAGCAGCGTGAACTGTAGTCATCAAACCTTTAACGATACCGAACTTGTCGTTCAATACTTTAGCGATAGGAGCCAAGCAGTTAGTAGTACAAGAAGCGTTAGAGATAATGTCCTGACCTGCATAAGTATCGTGGTTAACACCATATACGAACATAGGAGTAGCATCCTTAGAAGGAGCAGACATGATTACTTTCTTAGCACCAGCCTGGATATGTTTGCGAGCTGTTTCGTCAGTCAGGAAGAAACCTGTTGATTCAACAACAACGTCAGCGTCAACTTCGTTCCATTTCAAGTTAGCAGGATCCATCTCTGCAGTCAAACGGATTTTGTTACCGTTTACAATCAAAGCACCGTTTTCTACAGCTACAGTACCATCAAAACGACCGTGTACTGAGTCATACTTCAACATGTATGCCAAATAATCAGCATCCAACAAGTCATTGATACCTACGATTTGAATATCGTTACCAAAGTTCTTAACTGCAGCACGGAACACCATACGTCCGATACGGCCGAAACCGTTAATACCTACTTTAATCATTTTGTTTAAACTTTTAAGGGTTTTATAATATTTGTTCAAATATATTTCTGAACTTGCATTTCTTTTCTAAATGCGGTGCAAAAGTAAGAAAATGTTTTTATATTCGCACATGAAATTAATATTAAATATAAAAAAAGATGGGAAAGAGTACTTTTTTACAGGACTTTAAGGCTTTCGCCATGAAGGGAAATGTGATTGATATGGCCGTCGGTGTTATCATCGGTGGAGCGTTTGGTAAAATAGTGTCATCAGTGGTGGCTGATGTCATAATGCCTCCCCTCGGATTATTGGTTGGTGGGGTAAATTTTACAGATTTGAAGTGGGTGATGAAGCCTGCCGAAATGGTAGATGGAAAAGAAATTGCTGCTGTGACGTTGAATTATGGAAACTTCCTGCAGGCTACTTTTGATTTTCTGATAATTGCTTTTTCTATATTCTTATTTATACGGTTATTGACCAAACTGACCACAAAGAAGGAAGCAGCTGCTCCTGCAACGCCTCCTGCACCGCCGGCTCCTACAAAAGAAGAGGTGTTACTGACTGAAATACGTGACTTGCTGAAGGAGCAAAAAGGAAAATAAATAGACTATTGTTCAAGTAGGTTGCATAGTTTTTTATACTTTTGCAGATCATTTATTCAAAATCCAACCATTTATATGCAGGAAAAAATAATAATCCTTGATTTCGGATCGCAGACTACACAGCTTATTGGCCGTCGTGTACGCGAGCTGGATACGTATTGTGAAATTGTTCCTTATAACAAGTTCCCCAAAGGAGATGAAAGTGTAAAAGGTGTTATCCTTTCCGGAAGCCCTTTCTCAGTATATGACGAAAATGCATTCAAGGTAGACCTGAGCGAGATAAGGGGTAAATATCCTATTTTGGGCATTTGCTATGGTGCACAGTTTATGGCTTATACGAATGGCGGAAAAGTAGAACCGGCAGGTACGCGTGAGTACGGTCGTGCCCACCTGGCTTCTTTCTGCAAAGACAACGTGTTGTTCAAAGGAGTGAAAGAGGGTACTCAGGTATGGATGAGCCATGGAGATACCATTACGGCTATTCCTTCCAACTTCAAGAAAATAGCTTCTACTGATAAAGTAGAAATAGCTGCTTATCAGATTGAGGGAGAACAGGTATGGGGTGTACAATTTCATCCGGAAGTATTTCATAGTGAAGATGGAACACAGATGCTGAAGAACTTTGTAGTAGATGTTTGTGGTTGTAAGCAAGATTGGTCTCCGGCTTCGTTTATTGAAAGTACAGTAGCCGAACTGAAAGCTCAGTTGGGTGATGATAAGGTAGTGCTTGGCTTAAGTGGTGGTGTTGATTCGTCAGTAGCTGCCGTATTATTGAATAGAGCGATCGGTAAGAACCTTACTTGTATCTTCGTAGATCACGGCATGCTTCGTAAGAATGAATTTAAAAACGTAATGCACGATTATGAATGCCTTGGTCTTAATGTGATTGGTGTGGACGCCAGTGCTAAGTTCTTTGCAGAATTGGAGGGCGTAACTGAACCGGAGGGTAAACGGAAGATCATAGGTAAAGGCTTTATCGATGTATTTGATGAAGAAGCACATAAGATTAAAGATGTGAAATGGCTGGCACAGGGTACAATCTATCCGGACTGCATCGAATCATTGTCTATCACAGGTACAGTTATCAAGAGCCATCACAATGTAGGTGGATTGCCTGAAAAAATGCACTTAAAGCTCTGTGAACCGCTTCGTCTTTTGTTTAAGGATGAAGTTCGTCGTGTAGGTCGCGAATTGGGTATGCCTGAGCATTTGATTACGCGCCATCCATTCCCCGGACCTGGATTGGCTGTGCGTATTTTAGGTGATATAACTCCGGAAAAAGTATCTATCTTGCAGGATGCCGATGATATCTTTATTCAAGGATTAAGAGATTGGGGATTGTATGATCAGGTATGGCAGGCAGGTGTTATCTTGCTTCCGGTTCAGTCTGTAGGTGTAATGGGAGATGAACGTACTTATGAAAGAGCTGTTGCACTGCGTGCTGTGACATCTACCGATGCAATGACGGCTGATTGGGCACATTTGCCTTATGAGTTCTTAGGAAAAGTTTCTAATGATATAATTAATAAGGTGAAGGGTGTGAATCGTGTAACTTATGATATCAGTTCCAAACCACCGGCAACTATAGAATGGGAGTGATGAAAATAATTTCTCCGTGCTAAAAAAGTGGCCTCAACTTTTAAAGGTTGAGGCCACTTTTTTAGCCGTTATTTTCTTTTTTCATTCCATTCCGCCAATAATGCAGCATCCGGAATGATAATTTCTTTTCTATGCAGTTCCAATAACTTCTGTTCCTGCAAGGAATTCAGAACTCTGGATACATTTAATCGTGTATCATCTACACAGCGGGCAAAATCATCCATTTTTATTTTCATGATTTTCTCTCCCTGCATCCTTTCCGCATGGACTAGTATGAAATGAATAATCTTATCTTCTATATCCGTATATGCTTCATCCCACAAACGGCCGTAGAGATTTTGAGCCCGGTTGCTGATGAAATTCATGTAGTTGAGACGGAATATTTCATATTTGAGCAGACCGGAAAGAACAAATGCTTTGCTGATGCTTATGGTGTGTGACTCCGTATGAGCTATGTAAGATGAAGCGTAGTTTACGTTCATACCAAACAAGGCATAAGGTTCAATCACATAAGGTGCTTCCATGTGCTCGATAAAAGTAAATAAATCATCTTTGGAGGTGGTTTGCAAAGAAAGTTCTCCTTTCAGTAGGAAAATCAACTGATTGCAAGGAGTACCGCTTTTTACAATCACTTCTCCGGCTTTATGCCTGGTGAAATGCAATTTTACCTTCTCCAGTATATTTGTGAAATCTTCGTGGCAAAGTCCTTGAAATAAAGGCAATTGCAACAAAGTGTTAAACATCGTTTCCATACAAGTATAATCTTCTAATTTGAAACAAATGTAGTTATAATCAGAGCTTACTGTGATCATTTCGCTTCTCTTTTTGTTTTTTTTATTATTTCTTAATTGAACGTACTGATTCAAGAAAAAAAATATTGTAAAATGCATAAAAATAGATTATCTTTGCAGAAAAAAAGGAGGAGCGATGTTTACAGAATTTAATTTTCAACAGATGATTAGTGCGTTTATCGTACTGTTTGCTGTAATTGATATTATTGGTTCTATTCCTATCATTATCAATCTGAAAGAAAAAGGAAAAGATGTAAATGCGATGAAAGCTACTGTCATTTCTTTTGCTTTGCTGATAGGCTTTTTCTATGCCGGTGATATGATGTTAAAGCTCTTTCATGTAGATATTGAGTCGTTTGCCGTAGCCGGTGCTTTTGTTATTTTTCTGATGTCTCTCGAGATGATTCTCGATGTAGAAATTTTCAAGAATCAGGGCCCTATTAAGGAGGCTACTCTTGTTCCGCTTGTCTTTCCTCTTTTAGCAGGTGCCGGAGCTTTCACTACCCTTTTGTCGTTGCGTGCCGAATATGCCAGTATTAATATAATCATTGCGTTGGTACTGAATATGATTTGGGTTTATTTTGTGGTGAGTATGACGGGACGTGTAGAACGTTTTTTGGGTAAGGGTGGTATCTATATCATCCGCAAATTCTTTGGAATTATTCTGTTGGCTATCTCAGTGAAATTGTTTATGAGCAATATTACATTGATGGTAGAGGCATTACAGAAACACTTGCCATAAAAAAGAATCTTTAAAGATAGAGTCTCGTTTTAAAGGAACAGAAATTTTATCTGAGAATCTGAATATCGTATTAGTAGAATGTATGCTTTTGTTTCGCGAAACAGGAGCATACATTTTTATTATAAACTTCTATCTTGTTTAGAGGTTACAATTGACAATTGATTACTTCATTGAATGTCTTCGTATAATCTGTATTCAGCATTGCTTTATATTCATTGCAGAATGTGTCGAATGTTGTTTTGGCCAAACTGGTTCTGCCATTTTTATACAATGCCTGGCATTTGAGAATTAAAGCATACTCATCTGTTTTGTCGTGTGCAAACATGCTGTTGGCTATCTGAATTAATAATTCGTTGTTTCCCTTTATATATTCCTGTTTAGATAGGCTTATTGCTGTATCTAATACAGAATTGGCATAATTGGACTTGAAAGAATCCAACCAGTCTGTTTGAACATATGGCAATAATTGCCCCGATAGTAGGTTTAGAGGCAAATCATTGATATTTGTTGCTGTGATCGGTTCGTTATTTTTCACTTTGTCTATACAATTGCATACTTCTATATAGTCGCAATAAGTTTGGGTAAACTTAACAGACCAATAGGTACTTTCTTTCACAAGTTCGGCACCATCCAGCTTTTCCAGTAAGAGTTTTAATTTCCGGATATTCACCCGTCGGTTATTTTGGGCGCTTTCATCCATTTTATCAAACCAAAGCAGTTCCCGCAGAGTGACATTCGAAATTCCTTTCTTATTATTTACGCTGTATAATATGATAAGAATCAGCAGTTGTTTCAAAATGGGAGTGAATGATTTAGTAATATCTATCCCATTCTTATCCCATACCTGGAATCCATCCAGAAAAAGAATGGATGACTTTCTGTGGACAGTTGGTTTAGGTTTATAATTCTCTTCTTCCGAAGTTGTTTCGTGGAGGCGGTCCGTATTTGTAGTGACCGGAGAGTTAGGATTAAAGTTTCTTTTTCTTCTTCTTCGATAACAGAAGTATATACAGCCTATGCCTGCAATAATGCAGACTCCGACACTAATGAAAAAAACGATCGTTGCAGAATGTGCTTTACGTCCTGTGGCCGTTTGCAGGGTATCTTCTATTTTTAAAGGCGGGTAAGCCAATGAGTATACGTTAATATTTGATTTATTGTTGTGGTTATAATTGGTTACCGCATAAAGTTGCGACTGCAAAGAGTCGTAGTAGAGTGTACAGAATGAATTTACATCGTTAAAGGTGAAAGGGATAGTATCTGCATAGTTCGTACAGTTGTTTCCACTATCCAGATCGAAAGACTTTAGCAGGATATAACTGTTTGAACAGTCATTCGGAAAACATAAAGCGTACAGCTTATTATTTTTTTCATCTGCAACGATATTATTACCGATAACGAAATTCTTTGTATCGTTGGGGATAGTCCACAATTTCTTTGTTTTGAATGTGTTGATGTCTATCGCATAGAGATCGTAATAATTGATGATTCCTAACTCTTGTTTTCCCTGTGGGTTACCACATCCTCCGAACACCAGTATCGTGTCTCTGTTTTTGTAACCTGATCCGCTCAGATAACGTGGAGGTATTTCTTCGCTGTACGATACCGATTTCCAATTATCCTGCGTCCGGCTCTTTTTAAGTATCTGGTTCTTATATTGATAATTACCGTATCCGCCAAAAATATATAAGCACGAATCATTGGGAGATACAAAAGCATTGTGTTGAGAATATTCCGGGTTTTTTATTTCACGGTCATCCCTTGTCCATGTGTTGTCCTTGAAATTGAAAATAGAAATCCATTTTAGGGTGTCAAAATCATATGACCATAACTCATTATAATATGGATGATAAATGAGTTGGTTGTTTATTTCCGTATATGGAGCTCCGTGGGCAGAATAAACCGTATCTAATGTATCATCGGTGGTCGAATAAACGAGAACAGATGAACTATTGGCAAAATAGATATTGCCTTTTGAAGGAGCATGACAGATTTGTGTATATATCGGTAATTCCAACGTTTTTTCTTTTACCCATTTGGTATGTTTGTTTATCTCCCATGTGGGGTTGGTTACTGTTGCCGGAATATGATGCAGACTGTCCGAACAGGAATATGGCTGATGTTCTTTTAGCGGCCAGTATGCAATTGTTTTATTTTTACCGTCTGTAATTTTTATATTACGTATAGACATCGGAGGGACATCCGAAGAGTGAAATTTATTATGGTCGGAATATCCGAAATAGAATTTCACGTTTTTGATATTTATAGGTTTATACCGGTCTTGCAACATTTGATTATCGAAAACAAGCCGTAGACTGTCCGGATAGATTGAACATCGGATATGTACCCATTTATTCCATGTGTATTGCTTTAGTAGTTCTTCGTCGAAAGCCAGATAGATGTTGTCACCTTCTATTAGATTCAGTGTTTTTTTCCCCGGTGTGATATTAGCTATTAAGTCAAAACTTTTTTCATTATCAACTATGATTCTGAATACATACCCGTAATTATGTTCTTCTGATCTGAACTTAATGTCGAAGTCTAATGTGAAGCCTTTTGATGCATCAAACTCAGGAGACAGGATAAGTGATGTTCTCTCTTCTTTAATGGCACTATGGGCAGCAAAATATAATCCGGATGAAATATTTTGTGATTTAAATAGTATCGGGTTTAATATAAAGAGTAGAAAAAGGATCGTTTTTTGCATAATACTCACGGTTGTTTCTATGCAAAGGTAATATGGTTTATGAGATTTGCAAAAAAAAGATTTATATTTTTGTATGACCTTTCATGGGATTATGAGAATTAATAAAATGTTAATGCTCAGGTACTCCTTGTTTGGGTCTGAGGGGGATCTGTTAATGAATTATTAATATTATTGTTAACGGTTAGGGGCTATTTTTGCTACTTGTTAATTAAAAAAGGAAATATGAAAAATGTTGTTACAGTATTGGGGGTGATGCTATTATTAGTGGCATGTAGTAATAAAGAAGAGTTTAGCGGCAATCCTATTGTTGAGGGATGGTATGCTGATCCGGAAGGAGTCGTGTTTGATAATGAGTATTGGATATATCCTACTTTGTCCGATCTTCCTCCCGGAGCCGATAGTGTAGATTTTGTCGGCTTGCAAAAAGAAACGCGGGCCATCCATCAGGTTTATAATATCCAGACTTATATGGATGCTTTTTCATCCAAAGATATGGTACATTGGACTAAACACCCCAAAGTATTGTCTATTGAAAATATAAAATGGTTGGAATTTGCTTTATGGGCGCCTTCGGTTGTTCAGGCGAATGGTAAATATTATCTGTTTTTCGGAGGCAATGATATACAGAATGACGAACAGTATGGAGGGATTGGCGTAGCCATAGCCGATCATCCGGCCGGTCCTTTTAAAGATGCCTTAGGCAAACCTTTGATTGATAAAATTGTGAATGGTGCCCAGCCGATCGATCAGTTTGTATTTAAGGATGACGACGGTAGTTATTATATGTATTATGGTGGTTGGCACCATTGCAATATGGTAAAGTTGAGTCCGGACTTATTGAGTCTTGTTCCTTTTGATGATGGTTCGTATTATAAATCTGTCACTCCTGAGAATTATGTGGAAGGACCCTTTATGCTGAAACGGGATAATAAATATTATTTTATGTGGTCGGAGGGTAGTTGGGGTGGCTCAGATTACAGTGTAGCCTATGCCATTGCAGATTCTCCATTTGGTCCTTTCAATCGTATCGGAAAAATATTGCAGCAAGATGAGACAGTGGGTACAGGAGCGGGACATCATTCGGTAATTCAAATTCCCGGAAAAGATGAATGGTATATTGTTTATCATCGCCATCCGTTGGGTGATGCAGCTCCGAATCATAGAGAGGTTTGTATAGACCGGATGTATTTTGATGAGAATGGGTTTATAAAACCGGTGAAAATGACTTTTAAAGGTGTTGGTGTGAATAGATTGCCGGATTAAGCGCGAAGCGATAGAATATCATTGTTATTAGGGAGTGTTTATTTTGATAGGAGTGTATTTTCCTTACAAAATAAACACTCTCTATTTGGGATATTTATACCTGCTGTCATATCTTATGACTCTTTGATTGGTTTCTCTACGATGAACGCCTCGTTTCTCTACGGAGATCGGGGCGTTTGTCGTAGAGAAACGACCCGTTCCTCGTAGAGGAAAATATGCGGTTCTTAATTGTTTGTTAATCAAATCTTTATGTAGGTTGTTGTTTGTCCTCTATTTTCAATTATTAAAGCCTGCGATTCTGTTTCTTTTCTGGGATTTTTATTGCTGAATTACTTACATATATGTCTGAGCTGAGGATGACTTTGATTCTCCATTACTAAATCGTTGAAGATAAGACATGAGCTAAACTCACCACAGAGTAACACTGAGTTCCACAGAGATATTATTTTCTCTGATGAAACGCGGATTAACACAGATTAAAAGACTGTAGTTCTTTATTATACATTTGTTTCTCTTTGCGAAAATCTGCGTTTCAATAAAGATTTAAAAACTCTGTGGGACTCAGTGTTACTCTGTGGTGAAATCGTTCGTACTTGAACTTTTATCCCTATCTCTCGCTGTATCTCCTCCTTATGGAAAGCGGTTAATGTCTTGTTAATGTTTTCAATTCGAAAATGTGCTCTAAAGGCATTTGTAGCCTCGATTATTAATGTTCTGTTAATGGTTTCGTTAATTGCATCGACCTATTTTTGCATCAAACAAAAAATAAAAACGATACCATGAAAAAAGTTCCTTTAATTGTGCTCTTATCTGTTTTACTTATATCGTGCAGAAGTAAAGAGGTGGTTACTGATTCTGCTTCTTTTTCTCCGGTTGATTATGTGAATCCGTTGGTTGGCACATTATCCAAATTTACATTATCTACAGGTAATACCTATCCGGCTATTGCATTGCCTTGGGGAATGAACTTCTGGACACCACAAACGGGAGATATGGGATACGGATGGACCTATTGCTATACTGATGATAAGATAAAAGGATTTAAGCAAACGCATCAGCCCAGTCCGTGGATTAATGATTACGGTCAGTTTTCTTTGATGCCGGTGACCGGGGCTAAAAAGTTTCTTCAAAACGAGCGGGGAAGTTGGTTCTCTCATAAGGCTGAAACGGCAAGACCTTATTATTATAGTGTCTATCTGGCCGATCACGATGTGAAAACAGAGATAACCCCGACAGAACGTTCGGCTTACTTTATGTTCACTTTTCCGGAAAGCGAAGGTTCATATATTGTAGTAGATGCATTTGATAACGGCTCTTTCATTCAGATAGATGAGGAACACAATACGATAACCGGCTATACAACGAAAAATAGCGGAGGAGTACCGGATAATTTCAGAAATTATTTCGTGATGAAATTTGATAAACCTTTCGTCACGGCAGAAGTGTGGAGTGGAGATAAAATTATAGAAGGTAAAAAAGAGGTAAAGGATAACCATGTCGGAGCTGTATTAGGATTCAAGACAAGTAAAGGTGAAAAGATTGGGGTAAAGGTGAGTTCTTCTTTTATTAATGAAGAGCAGGCCTGGTTGAATTTAGAGGAAATAGGTAGTAAAGATTTTAATGAGGTAAAAGGTGCAGCCCGGGAGGCTTGGAATGATGTAATGAACAAAGTAAGAGTGGAAGGTGGTACGGATGAACAACTTCGTACTTTCTACTCTTGCTTATATCGTTCCTTGTTGTTTCCACGTAAGTTTTATGAGATAGATAAATCTGGAAATATTGTCCATTACAGTCCTTACAATGGTGAAGTGAAGAGTGGATATATGTATACTGATACCGGCTTTTGGGATACGTTCCGTGCTTTGTTTCCATTCTTGAATCTGATGTATCCTTCTGTCAACAAAGAAATTCAGGAAGGGTTGGCGAATACTTATAAAGAAAGTGGATTTTTACCCGAATGGGCCAGCCCGGGACACCGTCACTGTATGGTGGGTAATAATTCAGCCTCTGTTGTGGCAGATGCTTATTTGAAAGGATGTCAGGCAGAAGAGATCAGCCTGTTGTATGAAGCCGTTCTGCACGGAGCAAACAATGTACATCCTCAGGTCCCCTCAACTGGAAGATTAGGATATGAATATTACAACCGATTGGGTTATGTGCCTTATAATGTAGGTATTAATGAAAATGTTGCCCGTACTTTGGAATATGCTTATGATGACTGGTGTATCATGAAACTGGCGCAGAAACTAAATCGTCCACAGGACGAAATAGACCTTTATCGGGAAAGAAGTAAAAACTACCGGTTCGTTTTTGATAAAGATAGTAAACTGATGCGTGGAAAGAATGAAGACGGGACGTTCCAGTCTCCTTTCAGCCCGTATAAATGGGGAGACGCCTTTACCGAAGGCAACAGTTGGCATTATACCTGGAGTGTATTCCATGATGTACAGGGACTTATCGATCTGATGGGAGGAAAGGAAAGTTTTGTGTCTATGCTGGATTCTGTTTTTGTGGTTCCTCCTGTCTATGACGATAGCTACTATGGACAGTGTATTCATGAAATAAAGGAAATGCAGATTATGAATATGGGTAATTATGCGCATGGCAACCAACCGATTCAGCATATGATTTATCTCTATAATTACGCCGGACAACCCTGGAAAGCGCAATATTGGTTAAGGGAAGTAATGGATAAACTGTATACCCCTTACCCGGATGGATATTGTGGAGATGAAGACAACGGCCAGACTTCTGCCTGGTATATATTTTCTGCTTTAGGTTTTTATCCGGTATGCCCGGGCTCTGGAGAGTATGTAATGGGAGCCCCTCTCTTTAAAAAAGCGATTCTTACACTGGAAAATGGAAAACAGGTTATTTTGAATGCTCCCGACAACACAAATAGAAATAGATATATACATTCCTTAAAAATGAATGGCAAGGAATACAACCATAATTGGTTGAAACATGAGGAATTGATGAACGGTGCTGTTCTTGATTTCGAGATGAGGCATGCACCAAATACACAACGGGGAGTGAATGATGAAGATTTCCCTTATTCTTTAACTAACGAAAATAAATAAGAGCATAAATGAATTTACAGAAATTTTTATTATTAAGCTCTCTCATGTGCGCTTTCGGGTGTACTGGTGCAGACAAGCTGGAAGTTATAAATCCGGTGGCTTATGTAGACCCTTATATCGGAACCGGGGGACATGGGCATACATTCCTGGGAGTTACCGCCCCTTTCGGAGCAGTACAGGTCGGTCCTAATAATATCAATAAAGGATGGGACTGGTGTTCGGGATACCATTATTCCGATTCCATCGTAATAGGTTTTTCACATCTTCATCTCAATGGGACAGGTTGTAGTGACACCGGGGATATTCTGTTTATGCCATACATCGGTAAAGTACGTACACAACCGGGAACGCAGCAAAATCCTTTGTCTGGTTATGCCTCCTGTTATTCGAAAGACAACGAACGGGCTCTACCCGCTTATTACGAAGTTTTTTTGAAAACTCATCGTACGAAGGTAGAACTTACCGCATCGGATCGGGTAGCTTTCCATCGATATACTTTCCCAAAAGACGTAGAAAAATATGTAATGATCAACCTGAAAGATGCAAACGGAGACGATCGTCCTACCGATACTTATCTGGAACAGATAAATGATACAGTCATCAGAGGACACCGGCATTCTACAGGATGGTCGAAGAAACAACAGATTTATTTTACAGCGGTTTTTTCTCAACCTGTGCATTTGACTTTGTATCATGATTCTGTGCAAGTAGTGGGAAATAGTCTTCAGGGGTTGGATGTGAAAGGGAATGTTACTGTTGCCTCTGTGGTAGAGGAATTAGGTGTGAAAGTAGGTATTTCTCCGGTGAGTATGGAAAATGCAATGGATAATATTGAGCAGGAGATAAAAGATTGGAATTTTGAGAAGATTGTTGATGAAACAACCAATAAATGGAATACAGAATTATCAAAGTTACAGATAGAGACTACTGATACAGTGGCAAAACGTATCTTCTATACGGCCTTGTACCATGCCTTTATGCAGCCAATCATGTTTAATGACTGTAACAAGGAGTATCGTGGAACTGATAAGAATATATATGGTGATCCGGGTTTTACCAATTATACAGTATTCTCTTTATGGGACACTTATCGTGCTGCTCATCCTTTGTATACATTAGTACAACCGGAACGTGTTCCCGACTTTGTCAATTCGATGCTTGCTATTTACGAGCAACAAGGGCGTTTGCCGGTATGGCATTTGTATGGCTCGGATACGAATGAGATGATCGGTATCCAGTCCGTTCCGGTGATCGCTGATGCTATATTGAAAAATGTCAAAGGGTTTAATTATGAGCGTGCTTATCAGGCAATGAAAGCATCTATGATGTCCGATTATAAAGGGTTGTCGTATGTCACGAATCTTGAATATATTCCGGCGGACAAAGAGAATGAGTCGGTTGCTAAAGGTCTGGAATATGCTATTGCCGATTGGGGAGTGGCACAAGTAGCCCGGAAGTTGGGTAAAGCGGAAGATTATGAGTATTTCTCTAAACGTGCTTTAGCTTATCGGAATTATTGGGATAAAGATACGCATTTCTTCAGAGGAAAAAATCAGGACGGTTCATGGCTAACTCCGTTTAACCCTGTACACTCCACTCATCGAAATGATGCTTATTGTGAAGGAAATGGCTGGCAATATATCTGGTTGGTACCTCATGACATCGAAGGACTGATATCCTTGTTTGGAGGTAAAGAAGCATTTGTTTCAAAGTTAGACAGTCTGTTTCTGGTAAATGAGGATTTGGGTGATGAGGCTTCTCCGGATATTTCCGGTTTGATCGGGCAGTATGCGCACGGTAATGAACCGGGGCATCACACAGTATATTTGTATTCCTTTGTTGATCAGCAATGGAAGACAGCGGAAAAGGTAGATTATATCCTATCGCACATGTACAGTGATTTGCCGGATGGGCTGCAGGGTAATGAAGATTGCGGACAGATGTCTTCCTGGTATGTATTTTCTGCATTAGGTTTTTATCCGGTTAATCCGTCTGACGGTATGTACGTTTTCGGAAGACCTATATTTGATAAGGTAGTGTTAAAACTACCGGGAGATAAGTTTTTTGAGATACGTACAAACAATAATTCTGCGAAGAATAAGTATATACAGTCTATAGAACTGAACGGACAATCTTATAATAAACTTTATATCTCTCATGCGGATATTATGGCTGGTGGTACATTAGTTTTTACAATGGGAAATCGGCCGAATAAACAGTTTGGAAAGTAGGTATTTAATAATCTGATACTACTTTTCACAGGTTTATATCGAAAATAAAAATCAAATGATGAATTAAATCTATTATAATTATGAAACATCTTAATTTAAAACTGATGCTTCTGCTTTTATTGCAGTTTGGCATAGTGAATGCTCAGAGCCAAAAGGTGAAAGGTATTGTGAAGGACACATCCGGAGAGCCGTTGATAGGAGTAAATGTCTTATTGAAGGGCAGTACTGTTGGGGCAATTACGGATTTGGACGGTGCTTTTGATTTGAATGTGAATGGCGATAAAGGTGTCTTGGTTTTTTCTTTTGTAGGTTTTGAAACAAAGGAAGTGCCGGTTAAAGGACGCAATTTCCTGACTGTTATTCTTACAGAAGATAATACGCAATTGGAAGAAGTTGTTGTGGTGGGGTATGGAACTCAAAAAAGACAAGAGATAACCGGTTCTGTAGCCTCTGTCAATAGAAAAGAGATAATGACTGTCAGTACTGCGAATATAACCAGTGCACTTCAAGGTAAAATTCCGGGATTGAATATTAAGCAGAATACGGGTGAACCCGGTACTTATGACAATAGTTTTAATATTCGTGGTTTGGGTGCTCCGATGGTTATTGTCGATGGAATTCCCCGGGATAATTTCGACCGTATCGATCCCAATGAAATAGAATCGGTTTCGGTACTTAAAGATGCTACGGCAGCTGTATATGGTGTTCGTGCTGCCAATGGCGTAATTTTGGTAACTACCCGTAAAGGAACAAAGGGACGGACAGAAATAAATTTAAATGCTTCATACGGTATGCAGGGTATCACAAAATATCCTAAATCTGTAGATGCTTATGGATATATGGAATTATACAATGAAGCAATGGCTAATAGAGGTGAAACGACTCCGACTTATTCTCCGGACTTGATAACTTATGGCAGTCCTTATGCTAATGTCAATTGGTATGATGAAATTATAAGAAAGAATGTTCCTCAATATCAAGTTAATCTTACCGCTTCCGGAGGTACGGATAGGATTCAGTTCTTCAATAGTATCGGTTATTATTCGGAAGAGGGATTGTGGAAATCGAAATCTCTTGATTATGAGCGTTTTAATCTGAGATCAAACATTACGGCTCAGATTACCGATCAGCTTACAGCTGAGTTCCAGATAGGAGGTTTTATAGATACAAAGAATGCACCTCCTTATGATCCGGGAGATATTCTCAAATCGATTGGTGCTCAGGTTCCTATTTATGAAATCTATGCGAACGGTAATCCTGATTATCTGGGAAAACAATATAACGATGATAATAATGCATTGATAAAAAGTTCAAATGAATATGCCGGATACCGTAAAACGAGCAATACACAGATACAAGTTACCGCTTCGCTTCGTTGGGATATCCCTTTTGTGAAAGGTTTATGGGCCAAAGCTCTTGTTGCTTATGATCCTAAATTTTACAAGTCTAAACTTTTTAGTAAGCAGTATCGCACTTATCAGTATGACAAAGCTACCGGTACTTATTCGGTTGCAAATACGTCAGCCATGTCGAGTGTAACGGAATGGAGAAGTGATACGGCTACTCCTACTACGCAGCTTTCTTTAAATTATGAAAATAAGTTTCAGAATAAACACAATGTGAAAGCTTTACTTTTGTTTGAAACCCGTAAATGGCAGACTTCTGAGTTGAGTGGAAAGCGGAATACTTTAATGGATGCTGTCGATCAGATTTATGCCGGATTGATTGATGATGCCCGTGAAATAAACGGGAGTGCCGATAGAAATGCAAATGTGGGATTGGTGGGCCGTTTTGATTATGATTATTTATCTAAATATTTAGTACAAGCCAGTTTCAGATATGATGGCTCTTCCAAATTTTACAATAAAAAATGGGGTTTCTTCCCGTCTTTGTCTGTAGGTTGGAGAATTTCCGAAGAGAATTTTATCAGAGACAATTTCTCTTTTATTGATAATTTGAAGTTGAGAGCTTCCATTGGTCGTATGGGAGATGATAATGTGGAACCTTATTTATGGATGATGGCTTTCAACTATCCGGGAAACGATAGTTATATGTTGGGTGACGGTTCTTTAATACCAGGAGTGGGTGTTCCGCAAATACCTAATGCAAATGCAACCTGGTATACTTCTACGACTAAGAACTTGGGTATAGATTTAAGTTTGTGGAATGCTGCTTTGACGGTTGAGTTCGATCTTTTCCGCCGTGACCGTGATGGATTGCTGGCAAATCGTATCGTTTCAGTGCCCGGAACATTCGGTGCAACTTTTGCGAAAGAAAATATAAATTCGGATATGCAGGAAGGATTTGAACTTGTCTTGGGACATAGTGGTAAGGTGAGAGACCTTTCTTATCAGATTCGTGGAAACTTCACTTATACTTTAAATAGAAATAAGTATGTAGAGAGTGTACCGTCCGGAAACTCGTATGATAACTGGCGCAATAATAAGAATAACCGGAATAGCAATATTCTGTGGATGTATCAGGCTAACGGACAGTTTGTAAGTATGGATGAGATCTATAATAATCCAGTTTTGGGTGGAGTATATAACAAATATTCTTATCTGCCGGGTGATATAAAATATGTGGATTACAATGAAGACGGTATGATTGACGAATGGGATATGCAACCCTTGATGCGTAATAATACTCCTATTATGAACTTCGGCCTGACGCTTAGCGGCCAGTGGAAAGGACTGGATTTGAGTATGTCATTCCAGGGAGCTTCCATGTTTAATGCAAGAATGAATGCAAGTCCGTTACAGTGGGGAGGAAGTGCATGGGACATTTTTATGGATCGTTGGCATAAAGTAGATGCCTCGGGTAATGTAAACTCTTTCGATCCTAACGGAGAATGGGTGCCCGGAAAATATCCGAGTACACGTATTCAGGATCCGCAGAATTATGGAATTGAATCGAGCTTCTGGTATAACAACTGTACTTATCTTAGACTAAAGAACCTTGAAATTGGCTATACATTCCCAAGAAAATGGACCAAATTCGTCGGTGTGAACTCGCTGAGATTATATGCTAATGGATATAATCTGTTTACTATCCAGTCTTCTGACTCTGACTATATCGATCCGGAGAATCCAGGTGGAGGTATTGACAGATACCCTATTATGAGGAATTTTAATTTTGGGATTAATGTGAACTTTTAAAATTTGTCGCCATGAAAAGAAAAATATATTTGATACTTGCATTGATGATGGGCTTGTTTTCGTCATGCAACGATTTTTTGAACTTACCTCCCTTAAATAAAATAACGGAAGATCCGATTTTTGGAACGGAAGCAGGCATTGAAGCTTATATGTCGACTCTGTATAATCGGTTGCCTATCGAAGATTTTAATTATGGTTCGGAATCTGGGTTTAACAATTGGGTTTCCGGTTGTTTCGTTCCGGCGCTTAGCTGTGATGAGGCTATACATTGTGAGTGGCCGCATGAGATAATGGGGCCTACAGGCAATGGAATGTGGAATCAGTGGTGGGCATATGATAATGTTCGTAATGTAAACGAGTTGATTGAGAAGCTCGGTACATCGGTACTATTTACTGAAACAAGAAAAACTGAACTTTTGGCGGAAGCACGTGCTATCCGTGCCTGGTATTATTTTGGTATGGTAAAGCGATATGGTGGAGTACCTATTATAGAGACTCCTCAGGTTTATGATCCCGATAATCTGGAGGCTTTGCTGGTATCCCGGAATACGGAAGAAGAAACTTACAACTTTATCTTGAAAGATTTGAATTATGCCATCGAAAATTTACCGAAAGAGAGGGTTGCAAGTGAAAAATATAGAATGAATCGCTTTTCGGCAGCAGCACTTAAAACGAGGGCTATGCTTTTTGCAGCCTCTATTGCTAAGTATGGTACGTATGATAAAAATGGGGTGGTAGGTTTTGATAATTCTGATAAAGCTAAAAAGTATTATGAAGAAGTGATTGCTGCCGCAGAAATAATTATTGGAGAAGGTAATTATAGTCTGTACAGAGCTAATGCTGATAAGGCAAAGAATTATCAACAATTGTTTTGGGTAAAAGACGATTGTCCGGAAATTATTTTTGTAAAGAAGTACCAGTATCCGGGTAAAACCCATAATTGGGATTTATGGAATTCTCCTTGGGGGTATCGTCTGCCCGAAGGGTACGGATCACGTTTAAGTCCTACGTTAAATCTTGCGGAAGCTTTTAAAATGGCTGATGGAACATCGGGAGCATTGAATACGAATTCATCCGGATGGGTAGTGGATACATCGGGCAAGATTCAGGAATTTGATAAACGGACAGATTTGTTCAAAGGCCGTGATTCCCGTTTATATGCTACCATTATGATTCCCGGTTCCGAATGGACCAATGCGAAAGGTGATGTAAGTGGAATCATTGACATTCAGAAAGGAGTGGTTGAACTTAATGGTCAAAGTGTAAAAGTCCTGAAAGAAGGTGGAGCTTTCACGGATGAGATTCAGTATGGTGATACAGTTTTGAGTGTGATTGGTAAACAGGGAGTAGGCGGAACTTCCGAATCTACTATTACAGGATTATACATTAAGAAGTTTCTTTTTGAAGGAAATGCTCCGAATGATCCGAAACATAGTAGTCAGGACCAGGATTGGTTGGAATTCCGTTACGCAGAAGTTCTGTTAAACTATGCAGAAGCAGCAGCCGAACTTGCTTCGTCAGGTGAAACAAAATATGTTTCTAATGGCCTTACTTATTTGAATGACGTCCGTGACCGTGCGGGAGTGGAGGATGCACCAGCTTTAACTGTTAAAGCGGTTCGTGAAGAGATGCAGGTAGAATTTATGTATGAAAATCATCGTTTTTGGGATTTGAAGAGATGGAGAGAAGCCGATAAGGTGATGAATAATGTAAAGATGAAAGGCTTGTATCCATACTATGTAGCTAATACGAAAAAGTGGATATTCAAGAAAACAGAGATTGGTAATGCACATGACTTTAAACCTTATATGTATTACATCCGAATCAATGATGAACAGATTAATCTGAACCCGAATATTGTTCAGAATCCCGGATATTAATTGATTAATAAAAAAGAAAGATATGAAAAAGAATATATTGTTTGTATTGCTTACTGTATTGTTATCTTCTTGTTTTGAATTAGATAACTATGATGCTCCCAATGCCGGAATTAACGGTAGTTTGATAGATAGTGAAACTGGCGAAGTTGTATATACGGAACAGCCCGATGGTTGTCGTATCAAACTACTCGACCTGGGATATAAAGATCCGACCCCTCTCTATTTCTGGGCGAAAGCGAATGGTACATTTCGTAATGTTGCCTTATTTGGAGGTGACTATAAGGTATCACCGATCGAAGGTCCTTTCTTTCCGGTGGCAGAAGAAGAACTGACTTTGAAAGGAGTAACCGATCATAATTTTAAAGTAACTCCTTATCTGAAAATAAAATTAATGGAAGTGATACCCGGAGAGGCTGGAAAAGTGACTGTGAAATTTTCGTTGAAACGTTCTGCTGTTCCCGAAGGAATGGAGATTGGTAAGAAAACGATTTCCGAGGTATGGCTTTTATGTAATACGATGCCGGTTGTGTCTTATTACAATGGAGGATACAATGACGGGTTGAGTGTGAAGAAGACTTTAAGCCGGACCAGTGACGAAACGATCGAAAGTAAAGATCAGGAAATTACACTCGATAAATTGGAGAGTGGGGTAAAATATTACCTGCGCTTGGCGGCTCTTTCCAGTTGCAGTTATAACTCTACTCTGAAACGATATAACTACTCTGAAATATTTGAATTTGTAGCTCCTTAAACAACATGAAAATGAATAAAAGAAGAATATTATTTTTTGTAGTAAGTCTGGTTTACGTGTTTACTGTCCAGGCACAGAATGGTAAAGATGTTTATTTGGATATGAATGCCCCCCGGCACGAGCGTATTCTTGATTTATTATCTAAATTGACCATTGAAGAGAAGATCTCATTACTGCGTGCGACTTCACCGGGTATTCCACGACTTCATATAGATAAGTATTATCATGGAAATGAGGCGTTACACGGAGTTGTACGTCCAGGAAACTTTACCGTATTTCCGCAAGCTATCGGATTGGCTGCTATGTGGAATCCTCAATTGCTGAACGAGATTTCGACAGTTATTTCAGATGAAGCACGTGCAAGATGGAATGAGTTGGAACAAGGGAAGAAACAGTTGGGGCAATTCAGTGATTTACTTACATTTTGGTCTCCTACAGTAAATATGGCAAGAGATCCGCGTTGGGGGCGTACCCCGGAGACTTATGGTGAAGATCCCTTTCTGTCCGGAAAACTCGGTGTTTCATTTGTAAAGGGGCTACAGGGAGATGATCCCCACTATCTGAAGATAGTATCAACACCAAAGCATTTTGCAGCAAACAATGAGGAACATAATCGTTTTGAATGTAATCCTATCATTAGTGAGAAAGATTTGAGAGAATATTATTTGCCGGCATTCGAAAAATGTATTATCGAAGGAAAGGCTGCTTCTATAATGACTGCCTATAATGCTATTAATGATGTTCCTTGTACGTTGAATAACTGGTTGTTGAAGAAAGTTCTCCGCCATGACTGGGGATTTGACGGGTATGTGGTTTCCGATTGCGGAGGGCCCGGTTTTTTGGTAACACATCATAAATATGTGAAAACATTGGAGGCTGCTGCGGCCTTGTCTATACAAGCAGGTCTTGATTTGGAGTGTGGGGATGAAGTCTATATGGAACCTTTGCTTAATGCCTATAAACAGTATATGGTAAGTGAAGCGGAAATTGATTCTGCTGCTTATCATGTCTTGAGAGCCCGCATGCGTCTCGGTCTGTTTGACGATCCGGCTTTGAATCCTTACAATAAGATATCTCCTTCTATAGTAGGATGCGAGAAGCATAGTAAGTTGGCTCTTGAGGCTGCTCGTCAGAGCATCGTCTTGTTGAAGAATGAAAAGAAATTCTTGCCACTTGACTCTAAAAAGATAAAATCGATAGCTGTAGTTGGGATAAATGCAGGAAATAGTGAGTTTGGTGATTATAGTGGTACGCCGGTTAATCAACCAGTGTCTATACTCGAGGGAATTAAAAAGAGAGTGGGAGATCAGGTCGAGGTAATGTATTCTCCCTGGACTTCATCTGCTTTGGGATATGAGATGATAACGAAATCTTATTTTCCGAATGGTCTGAAAGCTGAATATTACGATAATAAGGATTTGGCAGGTACTCCTAAAGTACGTATAGATGATAACATCAATTTCGAGCCGGCCAATCAGGCACCGGATCCTTTCTTGCCAAAATCTCCATTGTCTATCCGTTGGAGCGGTGATCTTGTACCTACTGTTTCGGGTAAATATACATTGGCTTTTGCCACCGATGACGGTTGCCGGTTGTATATCGACGGGAAGAAGATGATAGATTCATGGCATAACAGAGGCGTGCAGGCAGATAGTATATCTCTATTTCTGGAAAAAGGAAGAAAATATGAATTGGTTGCTGAATACTTTGACAATGGAGGTGAAGCATCTGCCAAACTGTATTGGCATGCACCAGACACCAATAAAAAAGAGTTGATAGATTTATATGGAGAGGCTGGTGACATCATGAGAAAATGTGATTTGACAATTGCTGTATTAGGAATAAATAAATCCATTGAGCGTGAAGGACAAGACCGTTACTCGATTGAGTTACCGAAAGACCAACAGATTTTTATTGAGGAAGCTTATAAAATAAATCCAAATACCGCAGTGGTTCTGGTTGCCGGTAGTTCATTGGCCATAAACTGGATGGACGAACATATTCCTGCTATTGTCAATGCATGGTATCCCGGAGAAGCGGGAGGTACTGCTGTGGCTGAAGTTCTGTTTGGTGATTACAATCCCGGAGGAAAACTGCCTTTAACCTATTATCGCAGTTTGGATGAATTACCCGCATTCGATGATTACGACATCCGTAAAGGACGTACTTACCAGTTCTTTGAGGGTAATCCCCTGTATGCGTTTGGACACGGGCTGAGTTATACTACTTTCTCTTATAAAAAGCTAAGTATCGATCCTGCCGGTGATGTAGTGAGAGTAAGTTTTACTCTGAAAAATACCGGAAAGTATGAGGGCGATGAGGTCGCTCAGTTATATGTGAAATATCAGGGAAGTGACTCTCAGGTAAAACTGCCTTTAAAACAACTGAAAGGTTTTGAACGGATACATCTGAAAAAAGGAGAAAGTAAGCAGATAAATTTGACTGTTCCAAAGTCTGAATTACGGTTCTGGAATGAAGAGGAAGGGGAATTTTACACTCCTGCCGGCGATTATCTGTTTATGGTTGGTACAGCCTCTGATGCTATACAACTTCAACAAATAGTTACTTTAAAATAAACTAAGGTATGAAGAAAACAATAATGATATCGTTATTATTGCTTTGTGTCTGTACTTTCACTCAGGGAAAAGAGTTTCCGGCTTTTTTCCCGAAAATGAAAGCTGTACAGGAAGCTGTATACTTGAGTATTTCGACCGATCAAACCGAAGCAAAGTTAATATGCAGGGTATTTCAGGGAATAATTAACCGAGATTCAGCAGAGCTCTTTTTAGGGGATGATTCACATGAAATAACCTGGTTCAAATATACTAAGAAACCGTATAGACGTCCGGCTTATAATGTTAGTACCGGTGAGAATAGAGCACTGCGTACTTTATTTCGGAATTATAAAGACCGTTTGGACAAACTTATCGTGTGCGATTTTAAGGTAAACGGATTTAATTGGAATATGGCTGTGATGATAGCTTGTGCCGAGAATGCTTTGCCTGTTAGTGAAGAATTGAAAAACACATTGGTGGAAGAATTCGGTTGGGACAAAGAAATTGTCGATATACGCAATCGTTGGTCTACGTTGTCGGAAGCTTATGATTGGGCTTTGGTGGAACTTATGCCTAAGTTGAATAAAAAAATAACCTTCAGCCTTGGACTGCGCGATGATTGGGAAGGTTTTCCATGGCGGTTATACGACTATGCCGTTGCAACCCGTTCTTTTACTTTCTGGCTTGACAACCATTCTACAGAGGGGAAAAATATCATTAAGCGTATACTTAATACGGAGGGTTATCCTAAAAACTCATTTGTACTGGGATACGGAATGCATGGCGATGATTTGAATGATGCTATTAATCCTGAAGGATGGGGCTTTCTGGTAGGGGATATTTTCCCGAATGCAAGTTTTTATTCTTCTTTTCCAACAGAAACATTTAAACAACCTGAACCAAAGGCTGTAACTGCCGAAAAAGGAAAAGTGTACGTAGCATTGCATTGGAGTGACGGTGACAATATTCAATTTAACCACAATGCCACATATGATATTTTTAATCAGAAAGGTAGGGGAAAGGTTCCGGTTTCGATGACATTATCGCCTGCATTGATGGAGATTGCTCCGTTTATCCTGCGGTATTACTATGAGAATGCAACGGAAAATGATGAATTTATCGGTGGTCCGTCCGGCGTTCAGTATATTCAGGAAGCTCTTTATAAGCCGATGGATTATGTACGTTGGTGTGAAATGAATGGTGAATGGCTTTATCAGGCAGGTATGTCTGTCACGGCCTCTTCTCTTCGTTGGCCGGCACAACCATTCTTTAATAATGGTTTTGTGAAAACCGGAGTACTGGGAACTATTGCATGGACTAACGGTGCCTATCGGGATGCTTATGATTGGTTAGGGATGCCTGTAATATGTACCGGAGGAGTTGTTTCTAATAAGAAGGAATTGTATAATTATCTTTCCGGTGTTTCCGTATCAGAGAATTATCCGGTTTTCACAGGAGTTTATATGGTACAGGCAGGAATGGGAGGAGATGGTTATCCGGGTATTAACAGCGTAGTAGAGCAGTTGAATGCAGAGTTTCCCGGAAAGTATGTCTTTCTAAAGGCCAGCGATTTAATGGCAACTTCACGTCAATATTTTGAAAGTGTACATGCCCCTTATAAAGAATTGAGTATTCCGGGACGCATAGAAGCAGAAGATTTTGATAAAGGTGGTCAGGGAGTGGGTTTTTATGATACTTCTAAAAGTAATCAGGGAGGGAAATACCGAACAGAACCCGGTGATTTTGTGGGGATAGGAGAAGGTGGAACGGGGTATTATGTCGGTTGGACTGCTACTGGAGAATGGTTGAATTATTCTGTTGATGTACAAGAAGCCGGTGTTTACAGAATGGATATTAATTATTCATCTACTTCTTCTAAAGCAGGAGTTACCGTGATGCTTGGCGATAAAGTTCTGACTACGGTTGAATCACAAAAAAAATCGGAATATTCCGATTACAGTGTATATGTTAATCTGTCCGAAGGGAAACAGATGCTGAAAGTCTTGTTTCTGGATGGTAGTATGAATCTTGATTACATAGATTTTACTCGTACGGAGTACAATTTACCCGAAATTCAGTCTGATAAAACATATAAAATAGTGGCAAAACATAGCGGGAAAGCGATTGGATTATCTGTTGATAACCAGGTGAATGGTACGAGCATTGTGCAAAAAACTTATGTAGACGAGGGCTCCTTGTCATGGAATTTGCATTTGGTTGGTGATGCTTTTTACGGCTTTCAATCGGGTAGTTCGAAACTTTTTATGACTGTTAGAGGGAATAAGTATATTCAGCAGTTCCCGTTTGATACGACTGTCGATGTGGCTAAGTGGGGGATACAATGTGTAGATGAAAACTATTTCTGTATCACTGCAAAAGGTACGGGTACTGTTCTTGAAGTGGTTGATTCTTCTGATAAAGAAAACGCAGTTCTTGGTCTGGTACCTTTTACAGGCGCGGATAATCAATTATTCTCAATACAAGAGATTGGTGATGTTACTGGAATAGGAGGTATTGAAGTGGTAAAAGCGATTACTTATCCGAATCCTTTCACCGATTATATTAATATATCAGTACCTGCTAAGGAAGGTGGGAAGTTCACACTGTACATTTATACCTCTTCTGGTAATCTGGTCTATAGTGATTCACAGGTCGTAGCTGAAAATGTAGTGACTTTTACCTGGAATCCCGGTTTTAGTATTCCTAAGGGTCTTTTTATCTATTCTCTTAAGGGAGATACTTTCTGTGCCGGCGGGAAAATAGTGAAACAATGAGATACTTTAATTTATTAACTTAAAAAGAATGTTATGAAAAAAGAGATTTTTACTTTGATGATTATGTTATTGTTCGGTGCGAATTTATTTGCACAGGATCTGGTCTTCAAGATGACTGAGGACAGTGGAGTTGAAATTATTAACGATGCGCGCTTTGATGTGATTAATAAGTGTGTCGGTAATACCAAAGAAGGTACTACCCTGCGTTTAGGAGAAGTGGATTTTGCTGATGGACAAAAATATGCAGGTTGTTCTGTTGAAATTGCTCATGAGAATAAGGCAATGGAAGGTTATCTGGACTTCTATCTTGGTAATCCGGACAATGGTGGTGTTCTGATTAATGACGTACAAGTGAACGGAACAGGTGCATTTCAGTATTATCGTACCTTCCGTTATAACTTTTATGCGGAAGGAGGAGATGTTGCTCGTCCGACAGGTAAGGGTGATGTGTATGTAAGATATCGTGAATGTGAAGGTAATCTTAAAAAAGTTGTTTTCTATACGGAGGAATTAAGTGATTCCGATATGGGTGAAATGAAAGATCCGGTATATCAATATCAATCGTTATTGGCAAAAAATGCAGAGATTGTAGAAAAAGCAGATTCTGATCCTCACCTCAATGATGAGGGGGCAATTGGATGGACCGGAGAAGGTGTTGTAGCAAAATTTGCTGATGTTGACTTTAAAGATGGTAATACTTATCAGCAGATAGCAGTAGTATCTACACATGGTGGTGGTACTAATCCGTCAGGTTTTCTTATGCTTTATATTGACGACGTGAACAATGAGGATAATCTGGTAGCTAAGATCTGGACGGCAAGAGATTTCTTTTGGACAATGTATGGCACTTTGGCTAAGAATATTACTAAAAAGATTAGCGGGAAACATGATTTATATGTGAAATGGACAGCTGCGACTAATTTGAAAGAAGTTCAATTGATTGAAGGAACACCCTGGCAAATGGAAGATGACGAACCGGAAAAGATAGAACTCATTGATGAAAAACTGACAGAAAGTGCATATACTATGACTTTCGATGCTATGGGTGGTGTTGAAAATCCTGCTGAAATTATAGCGGTTGGTACTGATGGAGCACGGTTTGAAGGTTCAAATATCGGTTATACTTCAAGAGGAGTAGTGGTGAAGTTGAGTGGAGTTGACTTTAAAGACGGAATATTTAAACGTATTCTTGTTAAACACTCTTCTGACCAGGCTAAAATCAATAACAGCTCATTTGATTTTTATCTTGATTTGCCTTTTAGTAATGAAGAATTTGCTGATTTATCGATATTGGAAGGGCAATCGGTTTTGGCAAGTGTTGTTGCACAAGGCACTAATAATTGGAGTGATCCGAAACGTACGGGAACTGATATGAGCACAACGGTAACGGGTATTCATGATTTATACATGGTTTTCCAAATCGAAAGTGGTTGTAATGTATTTGAGGTATCTCTTGATGTTCCCGCCGGAGCATCTTCTCTTGGGAAGAACATACTTGGAGATATTGTGAACGTTTCGGCGGATAAAGGGATGATAAGAATCGATGCGACTCAAGCATTGGAAATGTCTATCTATAATATGTATGGGCAGATGGTGGAAAAGGCATTTGTAACGAATGGAATTTCAACGTTTAGTCAATCACAAGGAATATACATGTTGAAGTTTGTGACAGAAAAAGGTGAATCAATCACCACGAAAGTAATCGTAAAATAAATTCTCTTAGATATTTGATTATCGTCCGGTAAGGAACATCCGATTCTTATCGGACGATATTTTTTAGATGTAGTTCAAAAAAATGTAAAAATAGAGCAATGAGGATCTATCTCTTTTTTTGTTTGTTCTTATCTTCTCTTTCGGTAGGAGCACAAGGGATATTACCGTTTAATAACCCTGATCTACCGGTTGAAGAGCGGGTAGAAGATTTAGTACGGCGTCTCACTCTTCACGAAAAGGTATTGTTGATGTGCGACTATTCATCGCCGGTTCCGCGTTTGGGCATCAAACAATACAATTGGTGGAATGAAGCATTGCATGGTGTGGGACGTGCAGGCTTAGCCACTGTTTTCCCACAGGCGATTGGCATGGCTGCTACCTTTGATGATTGTGCTGTAAAGCAAGTTTTTGAATGTGTTTCTGATGAGGCTCGTGCTAAATATCATCATTCCGAAAATAAAGATGGAAGCGAACGTTATCAGGGGTTGACTTTCTGGACTCCTAATGTGAATATTTTCCGGGATCCCCGTTGGGGAAGAGGGCAGGAAACCTATGGAGAAGATCCCTATTTGACTTCCCGGATGGGATTGGCCGTCGTTCGTGGGCTACAAGGGCCTCCGGAAAGTAAATATGATAAACTTCATGCATGTGCCAAACATTATGCATTACATAGCGGCCCGGAGTGGAATCGTCATAGTTTTGATGTGGAGAACATTTCTCCCAGAGACTTGTGGGAAACTTATTTGCCGGCTTTTAATGCTTTGGTACAACAGGGAGGAGTTAAAGAAGTAATGTGTGCCTACAATCGCTTTGAAGGCGAGCCATGTTGTGGCAGTAATCGTTTACTATATAATATTCTCCGTGAGGAATGGGGATTTGACGGGCTTGTTGTATCTGACTGTGGTGCAATCAGTGATTTTTATCTTAAAGGACATCATGAAACACACTCTACCAAAGAATCTGCCGTTGCTGCTGCCGTGAAAGCCGGAACGGATCTCGACTGTGGTGTGGATTATCAATCTTTGGAAAAGGCTGTTGAAGAAGGAATAATAACAGAGAAACAGATCGATGTTTCACTTTCCCGTTTATTGAAAGCCCGTTTCGAATTGGGGTTGATGGATGAAGAGCATTTAGTTTCCTGGTCTGATATACCATATACGGTTGTTGATAGTGAAAAGCACCGGGCGAAAGCTCTTGAGGTAGCACGAAAATCGATGACTTTACTGAAAAATAAGAATGGCACGTTACCTTTATCTAAGCATTGTGGTAAGATAGCGGTTATAGGTCCTAACGCAAATGATTCGATTATGATGTGGGGTAATTACAACGGTTTTCCTTCTCATACAGTCACTATCCTTGAAGGAATTACCCATAAGTTAGTTGGAGGACAGGTGATTTATGATAAAGGATGCGAGTTGACTACAGGGGATACTTTTGTCAGTTTATTCAATCGATGTTCTTGGGAAGGAAATATCGGTTTTAAAGCTTCTTATTGGAATCAACTGGAGTTTGCAGGAAAGGAAGTGACCGAAACACTGGTCGGTTCTCCTTTTAATTTTCACACGGGTGGAGCTACGGTCTTTGCTCCGGGAGTAAATTTAAATAACTTTACAGCATGCTATCAAAGTATATTTTGTCCGGAAGAAGACAGGAAAGTAACTTTTAATATAAATGGGGATGACGGTTACCGGGTATTTGTGAATGGTAAAAAAGTGATTGATTATTGGGGGCAACATGGTGCCGAATCCCGGTCTTATATCTTAGATGCACACGCCGGAATGAAATATGATATCAGGATTGAGTATATGCAGGCCGGAGGAGAAGGTATATTGCAATTTGACTTAGGATATACAAAGCACTTTAATCCGAATGAAATAGCAGCAACGGTAAGTGATGCCGAGGCTATTGTGTTTGTCGGAGGGATATCTCCGAAAGTGGAAGGAGAGGAATTACCTGTTTCTTTTCCGGGATTTAAAGGAGGAGACCGGACAGTAATTGAATTGCCACAAGTACAGCGTGATCTATTGCAGGAATTATATAAGACAGGGAAGCCGGTAATTTTGGTTTTATGTTCGGGAAGTGCAATCGGGCTGTCTACCGAAGTAGATCTGGCAGATGCCATTATTCAGGCTTGGTATCCGGGGCAAGCAGGAGGTACGGCAGTAGCCGATGTTTTGTTTGGAGATTATAACCCTGCCGGACGTTTACCTGTCACATTTTATAAAGCAACGGAGCAACTTCCGGATTTTGAAGATTATAGTATGCAGGGACGTACTTATCGTTACTTTAAGGGAGAAGCTTTATTCCCATTTGGGTATGGACTGAGTTATACTTCATTTGAAATTGGAGAAGCTCAATTGAGTAAGAAAAGGATTCATGCGAATGAGTCGGTAAATCTGGATTTATGGATTAAAAATACAGGAGAACGTGATGGTGAAGAAGTAATACAGGTTTATATACGTAAGTTGAAGGATAAAGAAGGGCCGTTAAAAACATTGAGAGCTTTTAAGCGTGTTCATGTAAAATCTGGTGAGAAGAAACAAATTCCTATTCATTTGCCAAATGACAGCTTTGAATTTTTTGATCCTGAATTTAATGTAATGCGGGTAATGGCAGGAGAGTATGAGGTTTTGTACGGAACATCTTCCGAGGGAAAAGATTTGAAGAAGATAAAGGTCAGAATTCAGTAAATGAATTGATAATATTATTAATAACTTGACTACTATTTATGGAGTAGGCTTATAATGGATATTGAAAAATGACAAATAGATATTTAAAACTCTTAGCCGTATTATTGTTGATGACATATACTGCTTTTGCCGGGAATAAAATTGGTATTTATGATTTGCGTTATACACTCCATGCTGATTTGAATACAACGCAAGGACTCGATTTGGCTTGGGATGATGTTCATGCTGTGTCTACCTTACAAGGAGTGGTAAACAGGGATATTCCCCGGTTGTATGTTTACTTTGTGATGGAGGGCGATAATGATATCGATGGTTATTGGTGGAATAAATACAGTCAGAAGGGAGAATGGTTGTGCGGACGTGAAACTCGGACGTATCGGACAATGGAGGATTTATTCACAGCATATGTTCCTTATATAGAAGGGGTGGTCGTTTATGATGGTAAAGTTCCCTCTACCAGCAATGTGGCGTCTTCCGTAGCAGGTATTGAAAATTTGGTAGCCATTCGTTACGACGATACTCCCGGAAGTTTATATGATCGCCTTGTACTGCATGGACCTAAATTACCGGTGAAAAGATGGTTGTTGAATCCCGATGGCACTTCTATGTTTACTGGTAAGACAGGAACAAAGATCCCGGAAACAGAACGTTACTCTACCGGTTCTTTGAAGAACGATCCTTATGTTTGGTTTATAGAGAAATACCTGAAAACAGGTAAGTGCAATACGGAGTTTGCCGCTTATTATATTGACCAATATTGGAAGCAAAGACCTTTTGCTGCTGTAAAAAATCATCATACCTTGAGTAATCATGACTTTTTTGTGAGTAAACGAGCTTTCTTTTTCGATTTATCTCCCTGGGGAGACGAACCGGCTACTGATGAGCCTTCTCAACCTGTCGGTACAGATTTGAATACTTTGAAAGAAATGTTGTTATTGGCTTATCAACAGAATAAGAATGAAAAGATGTGTTATGTCGGAGGGTTTCCTTCTTGGGCCTATAAGTATACAATGCATGCTTCTGGTATTCACGACGATGTGCCTACGGAATGGGAGTTCAGCCGTATCATCAGTGCATACAATGCTTTTAAGGATGCGGACGCCATCAGCTATGGTGCGTTGGCGAATGCCTCTTTTTGGCAACACTTTCCTACAAAAAAGAAATATGCTCAAGATTGGATTTCTCGTAAAGAACTACAAAAAAGAGGATTACTGACAGCAGATGGTAAAGTAAACGTGGACGGCAGGAATTTTATTATCTTTTATGTCGGCGATTATGATGCTTCCGCATGGATATCACAACGTACACCTTCTATTTGGGATGATCCTAACCGGGGGAAATTACCATTGATGTGGTGTATCAGTCCTGTATTGGCCGAACGTGTACCGCATATTATGCATAACTTCCGCACAACGGCTACCCCAAATGATTATTTTGCTTCGGCCGATAACGGTGCGGGATATATAATGCCGGGTATGTTGCAAGAACCTCGTGGATTGTCAGGACTTCCGTCTGGTCTGGAGGTATGGGGCAGGCATTGTAAGAAGTATTATGAGAAGTGGGGTTTATCCGTAACCGGTTTTGTTATCGACGGACAGGCTCCGGGATTGAATAAAGAGGGTTTGGACTGTTATGCTTCTTTTAGTCCGAATGGCATTGTACCTCAGAAGGTCGTAACTGCCTCATTGCATGGTAATATGCCTGTAATTCGTGCCGATCTGGATATAAATGACGATGATCCTAAAGTTGCTGCCGCAAGAATCGTGAAACGTGTGAAGGAACGTTCGGCATTACCTTTTCATTGGTTTCGTAATATTCTGAAGCAACCTACCTGGTATTGTGAAGTGATGGATGAGGTGAAATCACAGGATGAAAACATTGTGTTGTTGGATGCTCCTGCGTTTTTCGAACTGCTGCGTATTTATCTGAAAGAACATGATTCGGTGATAGAGTAAAAATCAGTTTAGGCTTGTCTTAAAACAATGCAAAATCTTCTATATAAAGTCTTTGTGTGGAATTTTTTGGCCATCATGTGGAAAAATTGATTGGTTGGATATCGATTGTTATTCGATTTTATTGCACAATTTGTTCAATTGGGAGATTGAATAGAATGTGCAATAAAAAAGAAAAGGCTTGCATTAGCTTTGTCTTTCGAAAAACAATTCATATCAATCATGAAAAACGAATTCAAGTCTTTTCTTTTGGCTGCTGTTTGCAGTCTTGGGCTTGCTTCTGCTTTTGCGCAAGCCCCGACAGTTCATACCATCGGCGATTCTACGATGGAAGAGAAATCAACTGATCCTTCTGTTAATACTAACGGCCAGCGTGGATGGCCTCAGATGCTTCCACAGTTTATGGTTAACGGTGCTACACTGAATAACCGTGCCAAGAGTGGGACAAGTTCTAAAACATTTTATGAAGAGAGCCGCTTCTGGACAACGGTAAAACCACAAATCAAAGAGGGAGATTATGTTGTCATCCAGTTTGGACACAACGATGAGAAGCATGCAGGAGCCGATGGAGAGATCGGAACTTATCCATGGACTACCTATCAGGAGTATTTGAGAAAGTATGTAAATGAAGTTAGAGAATTGGGAGCTAATCCAATTTTGTTTACTCCTATTGTACGTGGTTATTTCAGTGGAAATAAAATAACGGATAAAGGAGCCCATAACTTAGGAGCAGATGTAATAATGTCTTCCGGCAAAAATCTGGATTATGTAGCTGCCATGAAAGAGGTTGCCCGGGAACTGAATTGTCCATTGGTGGATCATACTGCCCTGACACGTGAAATCTGCGATGAATACGGAGAGGAGAAGGCAGTAGAACTTATATATAATGTAGGAGACGGTACTCATATAGGAGAATATGGAGCTACTCTTTACGCTCGTCTGGCTGTACAAGGCCTGGTGGCAAAGGGATTATTGACAGAGTATTTTAATGCTGATCCGGATGTATTGATTAATCCGACGACTCATAATTTTGGAAAGAGTTATCTGAATGCTGGTTCTGTGTATGCTTTTTCAATCAGTGGCATTGATTTAACGCCGGGTAGTGGTAAAGTAACTATCTCTGCTTCAGAGGGCTTTGTGGTTTCTCTGAATGCTATCGGAGGTTTTGCTTCTGTAGCGGAGATTGGGTATGAAAATGGAAACTTGCCCATGACTTCTGTTTATGTAAAATTCCTGCCAACAGAGAAAGGTGTAAAAAGCGGGACGCTAACTGTGAGTAACGGTACAAGTATTAAAACTGCAACTCTGACTGGTGAGGGAGTCTCTTTTGAGGGAGGAGTAGAAGCTCAGGCTTATTGGCAGTTAAATCAGGATACCAAGGCGGTTGTTACCGGTCCGATATTGGCAGCAGAAGAGGTTTTTAGCCAAATGTATGCTGATCGTTATGCCAAGCCGGGTAATCCGACTACCTGGATAGATGGATTGGTAGATCCGGAGACAAAAACACAGCGAAACATTATTGAAGGTGATGACTGGCCGGAGAATGAAATTGATGTGAACTATAGCCGTTATATTGAGTTTTCTGTAACTGCCAATGCAGGAACTACTTTCAATATCGATTCTATCGGACTGTATGCCGGTGGTTCCGGTGGCAATGGTATGTGTTTTCGGGTAATGTGTTCTAAGGATCCGGGATTTGGCGAGTATACACTGATAAGTAACCGTCCCTCTAATGTATCCAATACTATGTATCCCATTTCTCTGAAAGAGATTATAGAACTTCAAGGAGAAGAAACACTTTATTTACGTGTATATCCCTGGTATAGCAGTAAATCCAATCGGAAATCAATTTGTCTTTATGGCGTCACAGTGAAAGGAGTTGTAACAGAAGGAGAGATTACCTCTATAAGAACTGTAGACAGTATGAAGAAAGCTTATTGTACTCCGGCGATAACTGCTGACCGAACAACTTTGCATTACGAACTTTCCGAGTCAGGCTTGGTGGATATTACTTTATACAGTATAGAAGGACGTGCTATGCTGAACTATAGTAAGAATCAGGAAACCGGAATTCACACACACGAAATTGATCTGAGAGGATTTTCTGATGGAGTTTATCTTTGTAAGTTAGTTACGGGAACTCAGATGCAAACAATACGTATCGTCAAAAAATGAAATGAGTTTTATGAATAATAAAATAATATATCATGAATAGGAATTTTTTATTAAAAGGCTGTCTGGCTGGAATATTGGGGCTTGCTACACAATTGGTTATAGCTCAAACTTTTGACAACGAAAAAGTTACAGCGACATGGGGAATGTCCGGTGGAGTCAATGAACCATCACAGGCTGTTGTCAGTAATGAACATGCTTTTAGTACAACTGCTTTTGTTTTGGGTGGAGAGATGAACTTCTCCAAACAACAGGAGTATAAAGGGCTTGACGAAAATCTGAGTATGAATACTTATAAGCCAAGCGCTCAAATGAGTGGAGCAACAGATGGGTATGATCTGATTTACTCTATAAAACCAGCTAAAGGATTGATTTTTCAACCGGGACAGATTTCTTTCAAAATGGGTGTATTTGGCACAGGAGGTGGTATGGTGGATGTTTATTTGAAGTACGCCGATGGGACTAAAAAAACGGTGGCAGGTACTATCAAGCCGAATCGTTCCGGAACCTCTGTAAATGCCACTGAATGTACATATGATTTAGGTAGTATGTCGGCAACTGATGAAGAACTATCATTGATTATCAGTGTATATAGCCTGGCAAACAATAAAGAGATAGGTTTCAGTAATGTGATGGTTACAGGTACAGTAAATGGTACAGCTGTAGAAGTTCCGCAATATAATGTAGCAACAAGTATGGAACCGGAGAGTGCAGGCACTGTTAATCAGATGCCGGCAGGCAGTTTGATGGATGAAGATACGAAAGTAACTGTGACAGCTTTTCCAAAGTTTGGTTTTCATTTTATTAATTGGGTGGATAATAGTGGCAAAGAAGTGTCGGCGGAAAATCCATATTCATTTGTAGTAAAAAGTAATACTTCATTGAAGGCTGTTTTCCGGGAAGTGAACACTTATACATTTTCTACCCGTTGCATCAACGATCTGGAAATGCAGATTGGTTCTGTTACATTGAACCCGGAACCAACTGAAGGGAAGTATGAAGAAGGCGTGATAGTAACTGCTACAGCAAACGAACTTCCAATTGCACGATTTTTGAACTGGGAAGATGATTTTGAAAATTCCAGTGTTACAACAACCGAGCGCAGTGTGACGGTAAAACAAAATACGGAACTTATTGCAAATTATGAGATTCAGGATTTCATTGCCGCTTATAATTCCGATAAAGCAGAGATTTGGGCAAACAAAGGGAATTATCCGTTTGCTGCCGATTATACCTGGGACTTAGAACGTAATGCTACTGCTTCTGTTGTGAAAGTGAATGATGGAAGTTCATTGAACGGTAATTCGAGTGGTACTCCGGTAGTACGTATGCGCAAGGGAGCTGTCATAAGTTCGGTCAATGGTTTGTATATGAACGGATATCGCAGTACGGATGTGGCAATGCAGATTCAGTTTTCGACCAGGAACTTTACAACCGTTCGTTTCACTGCAGCTTTGGTTGCAAAGAATGCCGCAACTGTAAACTGGAAGGTGCTTTATTCTACAGATGGTACTATTTATAAACCTGTTATGAATAATAACGAAGAGTTGATTTATAAATTGGTCAACGGACTGGCTACAAGTGTTGATTTTGAATTGCCGGGTGAGGAAGTTGCCGATAAAGAAATGGTATACATTCGTTTTACTGGTACAGGTGATGAGGTTCTTAATGATAACAATGGTGAATATAACTTCGATAAAGTCGATTCGGAAAGTGGTTTGAATTATACCGACCATAGTGAAACCGGTTTGGGTAATATTTATGTATTTGGTACTCCGGTTGTTGAGGAAGATCATGAGGCACCTGCTATCAAAGCTATTGCTCCGGCAGATAAAGCTACTGGTGTGTCAGCCAGTGGTAAGATTACGATTTCTTATAGTGAACGTATCCAGGCTGGTACAGGAGAGGCTACATTGACTGGAAACGGTAAAACGATTACACTTGAACCGGAATATGGAAGTTCTTCTGTCTCTTTCCGCTATGTAAATTTGGCTTATGCGAGCACATATACTTTGGCACTTCCGGAAGGGTATGTGACTGATCGTTCCGGCAATAAAGCACCAGCTGTCAGCAGTAGTTTCACTGTGATGGAGCGTATTAAACCGGAAGCCCGTCTTTTTAATGCGATAGTAGATCAAAGTCTGGAAGTTAGTGTTATGCCAACCTCTACTGCAATAGGTCAATATAAAACGATTCAGGAAGCTATTGATGCTGTGCCCGTGACTAATAACAAACCCTGGCTTATTTTTATAAAAGCCGGATATTATAATGATTTGAATAACCGGACATTCTCTACCGGGAAATATACCTGGGAAGATCAGAGTGGCAAACTATCTGCTTCGGAAGACAGCCGTATTATAGTGGTAGATCGTCCGTTTGTGCATCTCATTGGTGAAGATGTAAATAAAGTAACGATCGCACAAGACCGTATTGCAGGAAGTAATGCTGCTGACAAGAGTCAACCTTGGTATAATGTGGCAGAAGGTGCCACACTGGTAATTAAGTCAAATGACTTTTATGCGGAGAATCTGACGATTGATAATGAGTGGTGGACTAAATATGAAGGGAATGAAACACGTGGTCCGCAAGCATTGTCCCTGTATGTGGAAGCAGATCGTGTAGCTTTCAACAACTGCCGTATCCGTTCTTATCAGGATACATACCTGAGTCCGAAAACAGGAAATACAAATACGGGTAATAATCAACCTCACTATTATGACCGTAACTATTTCCGTAATACTATGATTGAAGGTGCAGTCGATTTTATTTATGGAGGAGGCGATGTCTACTTTGATAATTGTACGCTGAATATTGTACGTGAATCGGGAGGTTACATTGTTGCTCCGTCGCATTATACTGATCTTAAGGACAATCAGGGTAATATTACACAAGTAAGTACGCGTTGGGGATATGTATTCAAAAATACAAAGATTACTGCTCCCGATGGTAAGGAAGATAAAACACAGGTATATTTCGGACGTCCCTGGCACAATGAGCCAAAAACTGTATTTATCGATACGGAATGCCGTGTGAAACCGTATGATGGTTATTGGTATCCTACAATGGGTGCTGTGCCTGCTCTTTGGGCTGTGTACAATATATGGGACAAGAACGGATATAAAATGAGCGAAACATCTATCGAAGACTATTGGTACGAAAGCAATGGTGAGACGATTCGTGGTAAAGCAAAAAACTTCCTTACGGATGAAGAAGCTGCTTCGTATACATTAGAAAATGTGCTGAGTGGTGACGGAAGTGATGCTACTACCGGCGTATGGAATCCACTACCAATGGTAGAACAAACTGCCAAACCTGTTATTAGTGGGATAGAAGGAACTGCTATATTCGGTTGGACTGCTGATGAATATGCTATCTGCTATGTAATAAATATTAATGGTAAAGTAGCCGGATTTACTACTGAAACCCACTATGAGGCAAATTTGAATGATGTAGTTACTGTTCAGTCTGTTAATGAATACGGTGCATTGAGTGAGGCTTCAGATGAATTTATAGTAGGAAGTATTGGTACTGGTGTTGAAAATACTACTTTGGAAAACAATATTAGTGTAATAGGGGGGAAGGGCACCATTTCTGTACGTGGTATTGAAACAGCAACAGATATCAAGATATACGGTATAAACGGTACTTTGGTACAAAGTCTGGAAGTTCATCGCAATGTATCACTCTCTGTTCCGGCAGGGCAATATATTTTGAAGGCAAATAATTCGGTATCCAAGGTGTTGGTTTACTGATGAATGGTATAGGTCTTCTTGAGGGAGAGAGAGGAGGCATTGAAAAAGATGTTTCCTCTCTCTTTATACTGTAGCCATACTTTTTAGATTAAGCTCTGTATTTCTTTGTACTGCCATCCTATTGGCAAGGTGTTGCCAACAGAATGGCAAAGTGTTGCCAATGGGATGGCAAAGTATTGCCAATAGGGTGGCAAAACAAACAGTTTTACCCTCTTTGTTTTTCTTCATATAGTATAACTCTATCACGAATTATAAGTACTTATCCAACAATAATTTTATCATTATTACAGGAAATACGTTATCTTTGTCTATCTCAAAGATTCGTTATGTTTAGATTGCTTCTTATACTTATATCTTTTATTTATCCGTTTATGCTTTCTGCCCAGAGCTTGATGCATGTACGTTATTATTCGGCTAAAGATGGATTATCCCAGAATACTGTGACAGATTTTTTACAGGATGATAAAGGATACATCTGGATGTCTACCTGGAACGGATTAGAAAAGTTTGACGGTTATACATTTCAGAATTATAAATCTTATCCTACAGATGATCCCCGCCTGGAATACAATCGTATTCAACAGATTGCAGAGGCCAAAAAAGGGAATATATGGTGTGTTACTTATAATAATTTGCTTTATTTGTTTAATACTCAGACTGAAACTTTCCTGAATGTCTTTTCCGGATATTCACATCTTGCTGATTATGGCCGGGTAGCGCGATTATATAAGCAAGCGGATGGTTTACTTTGGTTCAGTAATCAAGCCGGAGATTTGTTCAGGCTTGATGAAGACAGATTGGGAGAAAAAGATGGAATTGTACACCTGCCTTGTCATTCCTGTACGGAGCACGGAAAGAGAATATATTCTGTGCATAAGGATAAGAATGGATATGAGTGGATATTAACCGACCGGGGAACTTTTGTTTATGGTCATCCGGAAATACGTACGAAGGTAGAATTGAGGTATATAAAGGAAGTGGATAAGAATACTTTTTTTATCACTCAGGAAGGGGAGCTATACGAATTTACACCACAGGCTGGTATTCAGAGTATTTCTAATCCTTTTTCCATGAAGGAAGTCAGTGGACTCGTGACTATAAAAACAGGCAGGCTGTTGATTCCGGATCAGGAAAAAATTATTGTTTATGATACCCGGAAAAAGAACTTTGAACAATTATACAAGCAGGCAACTTCCGAGTTTTTGCATATAACAGGAGCCTATCATTCTAAACAGGATTGGGTTTGGATGTTGGATGGACAAAGAGTGTTATGTTATTCATTTACTGATAGGAAAATGATCATTTTTCGGGAGAACTTGTCAAATGAGGATACATTTCGGCATATACATGAAGATGAATTCGGAGGAATCTGGTTGATGACCCGTGACGGGAGTTTTTATACTTATAATTCCGGGAGTAACCGATTGGAACCAGCTTACCGTTACACAACCGGGCAAAAGGAACCCTATCGGACGGAAGGCAGAGCTTTTTTAAGAGACTCTCATAAGAATCTGTGGGTAAGCCGTAGGTATGGCTTTGATAAGATTTATTTTACAAATCGTAATTATGATTATCTTGCTGCTACCGGAGGACAGGAAGTGCGAGGTGTATTTATCGATTCAAAAAAACGTCTGTGGATTGCTTCCAAAGAGAATCGGGTAGAGGTATATGATGAACAGGGTACTTATATAGGAAATATGGATTCCGGAGGTAGATTGCAGAAAGATAAGAATGTATCGTTCGGTAAAAAGGTTTATACATTCTTTGAGGATGCCGAACATCGTATCTGGTTAGGAACCCGTAATCATGGAATTGTAGTAGCGACAGAAAAAGAGGGAGCTTTTACTCTTCAGAATTTCCGGCATGATGCACGAAATCCTTATAGCCTCAGTAATGATGCAATTTATACGATTTGCCAGGATACTCGAAACCGTATATGGATCGGGACATTAGGAGGAGGAATTAATCTGTTCACCGGATTTTCGGATAATTCCCGTTTTATTCATCCGGGAAATCTGTTGAAAGGATATCCCGATGGACTGTGTCATAAAGTACGTAGTTTGCATTGTACACGGGAAGGCGTTATGCTTGCCGGTACAACAGAAGGTTTGCTGAGCTTTTCGGATGATTTTCAGAAACCGGAGGATATTGTATTTTACCACAATGACTGTACTGGCGGCCTAAGTAATAATGATATTATGGACGTGTTGGAAAGTCGGGATGGTAAGTTATATATCGCGGCCTATAGTGGAGGAATTTGTTTGGCAAATACGGATTCGTTGTTGAGTACGAGAATTCATTTCAGCTATCTTAATAAAAAGAATGGGCTTCCGTCCGATTTGCCACAAGCCATGCTGGAAGACAAAGATGGGAATATCTGGATATGTTTTGAGAACTATATTGGTAAATATTGTCCGGAGCGGGGAGAGTTTGAAACGTATGATAGTGCTAATCTGCATACGGATCTGCAGATAAGTGAGGCACATCCGGCTATTGACCGGCGTGGAGCGATGTATATCGGTACGAACCAAGGTGTTTTACGACTTCGATTATACGATTTGAAGAAGAGCCATTTTGTTCCCAGAATAGTCTATACCGGAGTAAATATTCAAAATAGCGACGGTACTGCCTATACTTCTATTCTTGTGGCAGATTCTCTGGTGTTGAGTAAGAAGGAGCGTAATGTGACGGTCACTTTTTCGGCACTGGATTATACAAATTCAGAGTCACTTCAGTATGCCTATCGTTTGAAGGGTATCAATGACCAGTGGGGGTACATCGGAGAAAATCATTCCATCGGTTTTGCAAACCTACCTGCCGGTGACTTTGTACTGGAAGTAAAGTCTACCAATGGCGATGGAGTATGGCATGATAATATCACTCCTCTTCATATACATATCCAGCCTCGTTTTACCGAGACAATCTGGGCGTGGATAGTTTATGTGTTTATTGTTATAATACTTATTTTGACAGTGTCCGGTATTATAATCTATATTACTAATCTGAAGCGAAAAGTAGATTTTGAAGAACAACTGACTGACTTGAAACTACGCTTTTTTACAGATATCTCGCATGAACTTCGTACTCCGTTAACATTGATTTCCGGCTCAGTTGAGGAAATTGTAGAACGGGGACAAATACAGGAAAGTGGAACGGAGAACATGCAGGTGGTCAGGAGGAATGTGAACCGTATGCTGAGGCTCGTTAATCAGATTCTGGATTTCAGAAAGATACAAGGACGAAAGATGAAACTAAGTATCGGGCAAGGAGATGTGATTGCTTTATGCAGGCAGGTCTGTGAGAATTTTATGCAGTTGTCTCACGAACGTTCTATTCATTTCAACCTGATTCATGAAATGCAGGAGATGCGTTGTTATACGGATATGGATAAGTTGGAAAAGATACTTTTTAATTTATTATCCAATGCTTTTAAGTATACAGCCAATGGCAAGTCTATTACTATGACAATCTGTATGCAGTCCGGTAGTTTCTCTATTTGTGTTCGCGATGAAGGTAAGGGGATGGATCTTCGGAAGATTGATAACTTGTTTGAACGTTTTGCTACTTTTGGTAAGGCCGATCCGAATCGATCCTCCGGTATAGGGCTTTCACTGGTGAAGGAATTTACAGATTTACTGCATGGTACCGTACAAGTTGAAAGTATACCTGAACAGGGAACAGCTTTTACTATAACTTTGCCTTGTACATATGAGGCCTATGCCAGTGACCCGGAGGCCGAGTTTATTCTGAATGATGAAATACAGTTTGACTATCAGCCGGAAGTACCTTCGTCTAATGGGGAAGAGAAGGAGAGAAGTATATTAATTATAGAGGATAATGATGAACTTCGTCGTTTTCTGACTACTATTTTGAGAGATCGTTACAGGGTGTTGGAGGCTGGCAATGGCAAACAAGGCTTGGAAATTATATGGAAAGAACTACCGGATTTGGTTGTCAGTGATGTGATGATGCCCGAAATGGATGGGATTGAGTTTTTAGAAGCAGTAAAAACAAACCGCGATACAAGTCATATTCCCGTGATTTTACTTTCTGCAAAAGCATCCGTTGACGATCGTGTAAAAGGGTTGGAGTATGGTGCGGACGATTACATCGCCAAGCCTTTCAATTCGGCTTATTTGAAGGCACGGATTGAATCATTGATAAAACAGCGCAGTTCTTTATCGGCTTATTATCTCCGGCAACCGTTGAAAAATTTAGGAAAAACAGCCAATAAGCAGCCTGATGTGCCACTCGAACAAATATTGGAAACAGTACCTGCTTTTAATAGTACATTCATCCGGGAAGTTATTCGGTTTGTTGATGAGAATTTGCAAAATCCCGATTTTAAAATTGATGATCTGGCAGAAACGATGAATATGAGCCGTGCTGTATTCTATAGGAAGATCAAAACCTTTACAGGAGCTTCTCCCATTGATTTGGTTAAAGAAATGCGTTTAAAGCGTGCTTTGGAGTTATTAGATACCAGTTCATACAGTTTATCAGAGGTTGCTTATCAAAGTGGATTCTCTTCACCTCAGTATTTTAGTCGTGTGTTCAAAGAACAGATGCAGTGTACCCCGAATGAATATAAGAGGCGGAAAGCCTTAATTTAGTTGAAAATTGAAAGTTGAAAATTGAAAATTAGCTGCGCTATCACGCTGCATAGTAATTTTCAATTTTCAACTAAATAAGTTTTCAACTTTCAATTTTCATCTCTTCTTCATCGTCGTTTTCATTTTCTTCTTCTTCAAATGGTTCCGGGCGTTGTGGCCCATAACCTACGAAAGCAAATGCGCAAAGTGTTCCCATTATCGCTCCACTCAGATGCCCTTCCCATGAAGTGTCGGCAGGTGTGAAGTAGGGAATCATTTGCCATACCAGCCCACCATATAGAAAAGTCACCAATAGTGAAATTGCAATTAAAGGTATATACTTTCTCAGTAATCCACTAAAGAAGAGAAAAAATGCCAGCCCATAAATAATACCACTTGCTCCGATGTGCCATCCGGGTTTTCCGATGAGGTATGTGATGGCCCCGCAACCCACCCAGATTATAAAGAATATATAGGGAGCGATGCCACGGTAAAAGTAAAATAAACACCAGGACAGAAAAAAAAGTGGAAGCGTGTTGGCTAAGAGATGAGGAAAGTTACTGTGTATCAATGGATGTGCGAAAATGCCAAACAATCCTCTCTTCTCCATAGGATATACTCCTAACCGTGTGAAGTCCCAGTCCATGCCAACCTCTAATATTTTTATAATGTAGAGGATAAAAATTAGGAACAAGGGGAGCATCATGGACAGAATGATTTTTCGTAAATCCTGTTTCATTTCTCTTCTTTTTCGTTAATTCTTCGCAATGCTACGAATATTTTAAGGAAAATGGAAAATAAAAACCGTTTTTATTTTTGTTTTTACCTATAATTCGTATTTTTGGAAATCATACTATTATATATGTTATGATAACAGAAATATAATTAACCTTTAAATAATGCACAACTATGAGTTATTTACATTTTGACAAGACTCTTATGGTCAATCTTGAGGAATCTTTACCGAGAGAGATTCTTCGGACAAACCGTTCGGGAGCTTATCATTGTACAACGATTGTGGATTGTAACACACGCAAATATCACGGTTTGTTGGTGATCCCTGTCCCCAACCTGGACGATGAGAACCATGTGCTGCTATCTTCTCTTGATGAAACGGTAATTCAACACGGCGCAGAGTTTAACTTGGGATTGCACAAATATCAGGGTAATAATTATAGTCCTAACGGACATAAATATATCCGCGAATTTGATTGTGAGCATATTCCGGCTACAACTTACCGTGTTGGGGGAGTCATCCTTCGAAAGGAGAAAATTTTTGTACATCATGAAAACAGGATCCTGATTCGTTATACTCTACTGGATGCCCATTCGGCAACCACTCTGCGTTTTCGCCCGTTTCTGGCTTTCAGAAGTGTGAGAGAGTATACACATGAAAATACACAAGCGAGCCGTGAGTATCAGTTGGTAGAGAATGGCATAAAAACCTGTATGTATCCGGGGTATCCGGAGTTGTTTATGCAATTGAATAAGAAGAATGAGTTTCATTTTGATCCGAATTGGTATCGAGGCATTGAATATCCAAAGGAACAGGAACGGGGCTATGATTTTAATGAAGATCTCTACGTGCCGGGTTATTTTGAAGTAGATATAAAGAAGGGCGAAAGTATCGTTTTCTCTGCTGGAATATCAGAAGTGTCTCCCCGTCGTTTGAAACAGATTTTCGAGGCAGAAGCCGAAGATCGTACACCTCGTGACAGTTTCTATCACTGCCTGAAAAACTCAGCGCATCAGTTTCATAATAAACAAGAAGATAACCATTATATTCTGGCCGGATATCCATGGTTTAAGTGTCGTGCAAGGGATATGTTTGTCTCATTGCCCGGTTTGACACTGGCTGTGGATGAAGTAGATGAATTTGAAGATGTAATGCAGACTGCTGAAAAAGCAATCCGTAATTATATAAATGATGAACCGATAGAATGCAAGATTTATGAAATGGATGATCCAGACATCTTGCTGTGGGCTGTATGGGCATTGCAACAGTATGCTAAGGAAACTTCGCGTGAGCAATGCCGTATGAAATACGGTTCTCTGTTGGAAGCTATCATGGAATTTATCCGTCAGCGGAAACATGATAATCTTTTCCTTCACGAAAACGGATTGCTTTATGCAAATGGTTCGGATAAAGCCATTACCTGGATGAACTCTACGGTAAATGGACACCCGGTGGTACCTCGTACGGGATATATTGTAGAAATAAATGCACTGTGGTATAATGCACTTCGCTTTGTTGCCGATCTGGTGCGCGAAGGAGGGAATGTGGTGCTGGCCGATTCACTGGATGGACAGGCTGCAATAACCGGTGCATCATTTGTGGAAGTATTCCGTAATGAATATGGTTATCTGCTTGATTATGTAGACGGAAATATGATGGACTGGAGTGTACGTCCCAATATGATATTTACTGTAGCCTTTGACTATTCTCCTCTTGATCGTATGCAGAAAAAGCAAGTGTTGGACATTGTGACGAAAGAATTACTTACCCCGAAAGGGCTTCGTACATTGAGCCCCAAGAGTGGTGGTTATAATCCGAACTATGTTGGTTCCCAACTTCAGCGTGATTATGCTTATCACCAGGGAACAGCCTGGCCATGGCTGATGGGATTTTATATGGAGGCCTATCTGCGGATTTATAAGATGAGCGGTATTTCGTTTGTAGAACGCCAGTTGATTGGTTTTGAAGCCGAAATGACCAGCCATTGTATTGGGTCATTGCCTGAGTTATTCGATGGTAACCCACCTTTTAAAGGTCGTGGAGCAGTATCGTTTGCGATGAACGTAGCCGAAATTCTGCGTATTTTGAAGTTATTGTCAAAGTATAATTTATAAGAGGAGGGACGAAGATGAAAGTTTTAATGTTTGGATGGGAGTTCCCCCCGCATATTTTGGGCGGTTTAGGAACTGCCAGTTATGGTCTGACGAAGGGGATGTCTTTACAAGAAGACATGGAAATAACCTTCTGTATCCCTAAGCCGTGGGGAGATGAAGATCAGAGCTTTTTGAAAATTATCGGTATGAACAGTACGCCGATAGTATGGAGAAATGTTGATTGGGATTATGTCAAAGGCCGTGTTGGTTCTTATATGGATCCACAACTCTACTTTGATTTGCGTGATCATATCTATGCTGATTTCAATTATTTGAATACCAATGATTTAGGATGTATTGAGTTTTCTGGCCGTTATCCGGATAATCTGCATGAGGAGATTAATAACTACTCCATAGTGGCTGGTGTAGTAGCCCGTCAACAGGAGTTTGATATAATCCATTCGCACGACTGGTTGACGTATCCGGCAGGTTTACATGCTAAGCAGGTGTCGGGCAAACCATTGGTGATCCATGTACATGCCACTGATTTTGACCGTAGCCGTGGAAATGTGAATCCGACAGTATATGCCATTGAGAAAAATGGTATGGATCATGCCGATCATATTATGTGTGTGAGTGAGTTGACTCGTCAGACAGTCATTCATAAGTATTTCCAGGATCCGAAGAAGGTATCTACCGTACACAATGCAGTTTCGCCTTTATCGCAGGAGATACAGGATATTGTTCCGAAAAAGAATCCCAAAGAGAAGGTCGTTACTTTCCTGGGACGTATCACTATGCAGAAAGGTCCGGAGTATTTTGTGGAAGCTGCTGCCATGGTGTTACAGCGTACTAAAAATGTGCGTTTTGTGATGGCTGGTAGTGGTGATATGATGAATCAGATGATTCGTTTGGCTGCCGAGCGTGGTATTGCCGACCGTTTCCACTTCCCTGGATTTATGAAGGGAAAGCAGGTTTATGAAGTATTGAAAGCCAGTGATGTATATATCATGCCTTCTGTCTCTGAACCTTTTGGAATTTCACCATTGGAAGCTATGCAGTGTAGTGTGCCAACTATCATTTCCAAACAGTCCGGTTGTGCCGAGATACTGGAAAATTGTATCAAGACAGATTACTGGGATATTCATGCCATGGCAGATGCGGTTTATTCCATTTGTACTTATCCTGCATTGTATGAATATCTGCGTGATGAGGGCAAAAAAGAAGTAGATCAAATCAAATGGGAAAATGTCGGATATAAGGTTCGTGGCATTTACGAAGAGGTAATTAAGAATTATAAATAATAAAATAATATAGATATGAGAACAATCTGTCTTTATTTTGAGATACATCAAATTATTCATCTGAAACGTTATCGTTTCTTCGATATAGGTGCCGATCATTACTATTATGATGATTATGCCAATGAGAATGGTATGAATGAAGTTGCCGAACGCTCTTATATTCCGGCTCTGAGTACATTGATTGAGATGGCGAAGAATTCCAATGGAGCATTTAAGGTGGCATTGTCTATCTCGGGGGTTGCGCTTGAGCAGCTTGAAATTCATGCGCCAGCTGTAGTTGATTTATTGCATCAGCTCAATGATACTGGTTGTTGCGAGTTTTTGGCAGAGCCTTATTCACACGGTTTGTCATCGTTGGCCAATGAGGATTGCTTTAAAGAAGAGGTGATGCGTATGAGCGGAAAAATCAAACAAATGTTTGGTAAGGCACCGAAAGTATTTCGTAACTCCAGTTTGATATACTCTGATGAAATTGGCGCACAGGTGGCTGCAATGGGATTTAAAGGCATGCTGACGGAAGGAGCTAAATATATTTTGGGTTGGAAGAGTCCCCATTACGTATATCATTGTAATCAAGCTCCCAGCCTGAAGTTATTGTTGAGAGATTATAAGTTGTCAGATGATATTAGTTTGCGCTTTTCCAACTCTGACTGGAGCGAATATCCGTTGTTTGCCGATAAGTATATTAGTTGGATTGATACTTTACCGCAGGAAGAACAGGTAATTAATATTTTCATGGAGTTGAGCGCTTTAGGTATGGCTCAGCCGCTTTCTTCTAATGTATTGGAATTCCTTAAAGCGCTTCCGGCTTGTGCAAAAGAGAAAGGGATCACATTTTCTACTCCAACGGAAATTGTTACTAAACTGAAATCTGTTTCTCAATTGGATGTCCCGTATCCTATCTCATGGGTGGATGAGGAAAGAGATACGAGTAGCTGGCTGGGTAACGTCATGCAGCGTGAAGCTTTTAATAAGTTATATAGTGTAGCCGAGCGTGTACACATGTGCGATGATCGTCGTATAAAACAGGACTGGGATTATTTGCAAGCAAGTAATAACTTCCGTTTCATGACTACAAAGAATACGGGTATTTATTTGAATCGTGGTATATATGATTCTCCGTATGATGCATTCACTAACTATATGAATATTTTGGGCGACTTTATTAAGAGAGTAAATTCATTGTACCCGGAAGATATTGACGACGAGGAGTTGAATTCTTTGCTCACTACCATTCATAATCAAGGTGAGGAAATTGCAGAACTGCATAAAGAATTGGATAAGTTGCACGCAAAAGCTGAAAAAGCCAAAGCACCTAAAGTGGCAGCTAAGTCCAAAGTGGCCGAAGAAAAGGTGGTGAAGGCTACTCCTAAAAAGACAGCAGTAAAGAAAGTAGCTGCAAAGAAGAAAGAATAATCATTTAGAATTGGAATATTTTCTTATTTGCCTCTCAAAGTTGTAAACAGCTCTGAGAGGCAATTTTTTTATAGAGCTTTGTGGAGGGAAGAATATGTTTTTAGTAGTTGTGAACTCTTGAACTGCATAAAAATAAAGGTTTATCCGACAAATGTGTAGTTGTCGAAAAAGTAATTATACCATTTGTTCAAGAAGGTAGGTAAGGTAGAATATGAATGGCTTGTTTTTATGTAATTGACTGATTTATAGTAAGTATAAACTTTCTGTTTAAACTTGGTCAAGAGTGTACCTTCTTGCAAAGTAAATCTGAAACGTTAAAAATAGCATTAACAATATTAACGAGTTATGTATTTGGCAGATGAACCAAAATACAAAATAAAAAAGGTGTCTCGGAATTTATCCGGACACCTTTTACATTAATGGTATGTTATCTCTGTTATTTTTTATCTTTATCGTCGAAGGAAGTATAAATAACTTCCATTGATAAGCGATCTCCTTCTGATCCACCTTTCAGCTTGGTGTATCCAGGTTGTAAATCATTGAGTACACTGATAATGCTACCCAACGCGGTACTGGTATTTTGATCTCTTGTGATAGTTACCGGAACGAGAGCTACTTTATTCCATTGTGTAGCTTTCTCCCATGCTTCGATAGAGGTAACAGGTGTTCCTGTATCAACGTCCAAAATACCCTCTATCTTCCCGTCGTTTGCAAGTGCTATGACTGCTGCATCTCTTTCTGCACGACATGTATTAATCAATCTTGCTATATTGGGGAAAACATATTGATTCGTATTAATGGCATTATGTTGAGCAATATAGGTTGTAATGTCATCATTGACTTTATTCTTTTTAAAGAAATCATCCTTTTCTTTTTCACGCACCAATAAAACATAACTGGGAGCACCCATGCTGAACTTATTCTTATCATTGGTTTGATTGTAATTAGTAAAAGTTAATCTAACTACATTTAGTGTATCATTACGCAATGAATCCAGAATACCCTTTTGGCTATCGTTATTGTTGTTTAGTAACGGTAATGTAGCCTGGGTGTAAATACCCGCTGGAGTTTTAAGATATGTACAACCCGTCTCTTTTACTTTCTCCTTGATCTTATCTTTATCACTTCTGAAAGAATTGGCTTGAATGATTTCTTTGGTTGCAGCAAATGTTCGGTAACTATAATAGGTGGAGTCTTCTTCACTATTGTACTTCTTCAAATTTAAACCACTATCTTCATCTTTTGCATAGCAATGGTATATGACATGCATTTCTATCTGGTCAATATAAAGAATAGTACCGTCTCCATAATCGTTTTTAACATAGATACCTTTGAACAGGTCTCTGAATATATTTGCGAAATTTTTGCCTCCTTTTTCTGCTTCTCTGCTTGCTTTATAAATTTCTTGTCCTAATTCATAAGGTAAAGTAACGGTTACAGAAGGAATATATCCACTTAGATTTCTAATAGAATCTTTTACAGATCTATCTACAGCTGTATACGCCTTTCGTCCCAATAAAAAATTAGCATCATTTTTAGGATAAAAATCTTCCGGGTTAATGTCGGTATAGTATGCAGCCTCTTTGTCTGCAGCTAAGTTCTTGTCTAATCTATAAACGCTCAAGCGGGAAGCTGTCAGCGAATCACCAAAATAAGTCCTGTAAGCTAACGTTAATTCCGTACGATAAGTTTTGTCTTCGACCATGATTGCATCCGGATCATCCGGGTTTTCCGGGTTGTATACTGCCGGGAAACTAAAGTTGTCAGTACAATGTAGCTGTGTTAGAAATCCGGCTTCGTAATAACCAAATTCCTGATCTGTAAATTTCCCTAAATAACCAGTACTTGTTTTAGCGAAAACCTGTTCGGCAAGCTTAGACTCGGTTGCTACTTCAAATGTTGCCAGTTTTCCGTTAATAGTCTGGTCACCACCCGGAAACATTCCTAATCCCAATGTACCGGTATTATCGTCACATCCCCAAAAGGTGAGAGATAATAGGGCTACCCATAGATATTTTACTTTCATGATCGTCGTATCTTGATTCTAATTTTATTTTTGTTCAGCTTCCCACACCTTGTCGTAAAACTCGTTGCAAGCACTTGCGTAAACGTCCGGAGTCTGATAATCGAGTACCAATTTTCCGGATTGACGGGCATAATCCATGATGTCTTCGTTGATATGTTCACTGTTTTGTATCACTCCGTCGGAATAATCAACTGCGAGTTTACACAATGCAGCGTAGTCTGCAGGTTCTTTTAGTGTAGCTACATCTTTCTTATTAATGCCCTTCAACATGAGTTTGGTTGCAAAGTCATTGCTAAGAGTGTTTTTGAAATCATCCTCGTATACAGAGAATATTACTTTGGCATCCCGGAAGGACGGTTCGTCTTTATATGCTTTCTTGATATACAATGGAGCCAATGCAGTCATCCAACCATGACAATGAATAACATCTGGAGTCCAGCGTAGTTTTTTTACAGTTTCCAATACGCCTCTGGCATAAAAGATGGCTCGACTGTCGTTATCATCGTATTCTACTCCATTCTCATCAGCCGTTTGCATTCTATTCTGGAAATAATCATCATTATCAATGAAGTACACCTGCATACGTGCCGATTGTATGGAAGCAACTTTAATAATCAATGGATGGTCGGTATCATCAATGATCAGATTCATACCGGAAAGACGTATCACTTCATGCAGTTGATTTCTACGTTCGTTGATATTTCCCCATTTGGGCATAAATGTTCTGATCTCTCTGCCTTTTTCCTGAATAGCCTGAGGCAGGTTTCTACCTATATTAGCCATTTCAGATTCTGAAACGTAAGGAGTAATCTCTTGTGTAATAAATAAAACCTTATTCGCCTTTGTCATAATAACAATCCTTCTCGTAAATATTCTGCAAAGATATAAAAAAAAAAGGGCATTAAAGCAAGCTATTGCGCGGTATAATTCCTTATGAATTGTTAAGTTGTTGATTATCAGTCGTTGTTTGCCGCTTGCCCGTTCCGGTTGCTTCTCTTCCTTTTGCATTAATTTGCGATATTTCTTCTTTATATGGTAAATAATGGTTTATTTTGCACAGTTTTTTAAACAAGATAGAATAATAAACCAATTAAAATGAAAATAATACATACGATCAAGGACTTACAGACTGAATTGTCGGAACTGAAAGCCCAAGGGAAAAAAGTGGGTCTGGTACCTACTATGGGTGCTTTGCATGCAGGGCACGCATCACTTGTGAAGCGTAGTGTAAATGAGAATGATGTAACGGTAGTGAGTGTTTTTGTAAACCCAACTCAGTTTAATGATAAGAATGATTTAGTGAAATATCCACGTACACTGGATGCTGATTGTAAATTATTAGAATCTTGTGGAGTAACTTTCGTATTTGCTCCTTCGGTAGAAGAAATATATCCGGAACCGGATACACGCCGGTTTAGTTATGCGCCATTGGATACAGTGATGGAAGGGGCTTTTCGTCCGGGACACTTCAATGGTGTGTGTCAGATTGTGAGTAAGCTGTTTGATATTGTGAAGCCGCATTGTGCTTATTTTGGTGAAAAGGATTTTCAGCAATTGGCTATCATTCGTGAAATGGTACGTCAAATGAAGTTCGATCTTGAAATAGTAGGTTGCCCCATCGTTCGTGAAGAAGATGGGCTGGCATTAAGTAGCCGTAATGCCCGTTTATCGGCAGAGGAACGTGAAAATGCTTTAAATATTTCTCGGACTTTATTTAAAAGTCGTACCTTTGCAACCACTCATTCGGTGAGTGAGACGCAAAAGATGGTGGAAGATGCTATTGCTGCTGCACCGGGACTTCGCCTGGAGTATTTTGAAATAGTAGATGGAAACACTTTGCAAAAAGTTGGAGATTGGAATGATACTTCGTATGTAGTAGGTTGTATAACTGTTTTTTGCGGAGAAGTGAGGCTGATCGATAATATTAAATACAAAGAAGTTTAAACCTAAAAAAAAGACCAAATCCCTATGATGATTGAAGTGCTAAAGTCGAAGATTCATTGTGCACGTGTCACAGAAGCAAATCTGAATTACATGGGTAGCATTACGATTGATGAAGACTTGTTGGATGCGGCTAACATGATTGCTGGTGAGAAGGTGTATATCGCTGACAATAATAACGGTGAGCGTTTTGAAACCTACATTATCAAAGGTGAACGTGGTTCGGGTAAAATTTGCCTGAACGGTGCTGCAGCGCGGAAAGTGCAACCGGATGATATTGTGATTATCATGTCGTATGCATTAATGGATTTTGAAGAAGCTAAATCGTTTAAACCAACAGTGATTTTTCCGGATCCGGTAACGAATAGTGTAGTGAAATAAAAGAGAGTATAACTCTTGATATATATAAAGAAACGCCGCTTGCTATTGTGTAAGCGGCGTTTCTTTGTTCTTATTCGATCTGATTTTATTTTTTCAGTTGTTCATTCATAGCTGCTGCTGCTTTGCGCCCATCACCCATGGCGAGGATTACTGTAGCACCACCACGTACGATATCACCACCGGCATAGATCGTAGGGATAGACGATTGCATATTATCATTTACAGTAATTGTACCTCTGCGACCTACTTCCAGCCCTTTGATAGAACTGGGTACAATCGGATTAGGTGATACCCCAACACTGACAATAGCTAAGTCGATATCAATTGTTTCTGTTGCACCGGGAATGGCTATCGGACTACGGCGACCAGAGGCATCCGGTTCTCCGAGTTCCATTTTTTGTAGGATTACCTGTTTTACGCGTCCCTGTTCGTCGGCTATATATTCAATCGGATTGTGCAGGGTAAGGAATTCTACTCCTTCTTCTTTGGCATGCTTAACTTCTTCCAGACGGGCAGGCATTTCTTCTTCTGAACGGCGATAGATAATCATGGCGCGTTCAGCACCGAGGCGCTTTGCTGTACGAACAGAATCCATAGCAGTGTTGCCACCACCAATGACAGCCACATTTTTACCAAAAGCAACCGGGGTGTCAGAATCAGGACTGGCAGCGTCCATTAGATTAACACGAGTCAGGTATTCATTGGATGACATAATGTTGATCGAGTTCTCTCCGGGGATATTCATGAAGTTTGGTAATCCTGCACCGGAAGCCACGAAGATACCTTTGAAGCCTTCTTCTTCCAATTGTTCTACACTGATCGTTTTACCAACAATACAGTCTTTGATAAATGTCACCCCCATTTGGGATAGATTATCAATTTCAACATCCACAATTTTATTAGGCAGACGAAATTCGGGGATACCATATTTCAATACGCCTCCTATCTCGTGCAATGCTTCAAATACAGTAACGTCGTATCCGTACTTTGCCATATCACCTGCAAAAGAAAGGCCCGCAGGGCCGGAACCGATTACAGCTACTTTGACGCCATTCTTTTCTGCTATTTCAGGGACAGAGATTTGTCCGCTTTCCCGTTCGTAGTCAGCAGCAAAACGTTCGAGGTGGCCGATGGCAACTGCTTCTTTACCCATTTTCAGATGAATACATTTTGATTCACACTGTTTCTCCTGAGGACACACACGACCACATACAGCAGGCAATGCACTGGTTTCTTTCAGCGTTTTGGCTGCTTCCAGGAATTCACCACGTTCAATGTTTTTAATGAAACGGGGAATATCGATTCCAACCGGACAGCCACCCATGCAGCCTGGATTAGCACAATCCAAACAGCGTTTGGCTTCCATGACAGCTTGTTCTTTGGTCAGTCCCTGATTTACTTCCTCTTTACGACTGTGCGAACGATATTCGGCATCAAGCTCGTTCATTTTGCAACGTTCAATGTTAGAGCGTTCTTTGGCTTTTATACTTTTGCGTAGTTCTTCACGCCAAACAGCGTTACGGCTGTTTTCATCTACTGTTTTGGTAGCTTCACAATGTGTTTCAAGTTTGTGCATCTCTTCTCGTTCTACGCTTTTGAAAGCGCCCATGCGTTTTAGCATTTCGTCGAAGTCTACCTGGTGTCCATCAAATTCCGGACCATCTACGCATACGAATTTAGTCTTTCCGCCGATGGTGATACGGCAGGCACCACACATACCGGTACCATCTACCATAATGGTATTTAATGATACATCTGTCGGGATTTCATATTTTTTGGTCAGCAGACAAACGAATTTCATCATAATGGCAGGACCGATAGCGAAACATTTGTTTACTTTTTCGCGCTTGATTACTTCCTCTACACCCTCTGTCACGAGTCCTTTGCGTCCGTAAGAACCGTCATCTGTCATAATGATAACTTCATCTGAGCTTTCGCGCATCTCCTTTTCAAGGATAATGAGTTCTTTGCTACGTCCTGCAAGGACAGTAATCACACGGTTCCCAGCTGCTTTTAAAGCCTGTACGATAGGAAGCATAGGAGCGACACCTACACCACCACCGGCACAAACTACAGTTCCGAAGTTCTCGATGTGTGTAGCTTGTCCCAGCGGACCTACAACATCGGTAATGTAATCACCTTCTTTCAGTTCGCAAAGGCGGGTAGAAGAGAGACCTACTTCCTGTACAACCAGCGTGATGGTACCTTTCTTTACGTCAGCGCCTGCGATGGTTAACGGCATACGTTCTCCTTTTTCGCCTACACGAACAATGACAAAATGTCCTGCTTTACGTGATTTTGCTATCAGAGGAGCTTCTATCTCCAGTTTAAACACTTTCTCAGAAAAATGTTCTTTGCTAATGATTTTGTTCATTATCTAATTAATTTGTTGGAATTACTACGTAACTGCTATCAGAATGATATTTTGGCAAAGATACAGCTTATTTGGGAAATAATAAAAGAAAAGCCGCCTTTTTGGGGCAGCTTCCTTTTTATCTATACTAATTCTTTTTAATCGATCATTTCAAATCCGCAGTATGGAACCAATGCTTTTGGTATTTTGATTCCTTCCGGTGTCTGGTTGTTTTCGAGCAATGCAGCGACGATACGAGGTAATGCCAGAGCCGAACCATTCAAGGTGTGGCAAAGCTCTGTTTTCTTTTCTCCACTGCGATAACGACATTTCAAACGATTTGCCTGGTAAGTATCGAAGTTGGAAACGGAGCTAACCTCCAACCAGCGCTTTTGTGCTTCTGAATATACTTCGAAGTCAAAGCAAAGAGCGGCTGTGAAACTCATGTCACCACCACAAAGGCGGAGAATACGATAAGGAAGTTCTAATTTCTGTAACAGACCTTCTACGTGATTCAGCATTTCCTGATGCGATTGTCTGGAATGTTCCGGCTTGTCGATGCGTACCAGTTCTACTTTAGAAAATTCATGTAAACGATTCAGCCCGCGAACATCTTTACCGTAAGAACCGGCTTCACGACGGAAGCATTGTGTATAAGCACAGTTCATAATAGGGAGCTGTTTCTCATCCAAAATGACATCACGATAAATGTTGGTTACCGGCACTTCTGCTGTTGGTATAAGATAAAGATCGTCTACTTCGCAATGATACATCTGACCTTCTTTATCCGGAAGCTGTCCTGTTCCATATCCGGAAGCTGCATTTACTACTGTCGGAGGCATGATTTCCATATAGCCAGACTTACGTGCTTCGTCCAGGAAGAAATTGATGAGAGCACGTTGCAGTTGTGCACCTTTACCTTTATAAACAGGGAAGCCAGCTCCGGTGATTTTTACACCGAGATCGAAATCGATGAGGTCATATTTTTTTGCCAGTTCCCAATGAGGAAGAGCATCTTTGGGAAGCTCAGTCTCCATACCGCCTATTTTTTCCACTACATTATCTTCGGCTCCTACACCTTCGGGAACTTCATCATAGGGCACATTTGGAATCGTATACAACAGATTCTGAAGTTCTGTTGCAGCATCTGTCATAGCAGTATCTAATGCTTTATTGCCTTCTTTCAGTTCGGCAACACGGATACGGGCAGTCTCTGCTTCTTCTTTTTTTCCTTCTTTCATTAACTGACCGATAGTTCTCGACAATGAGTTAACTTCTGCCAGATTCTTATCTAATTCATTCTGTGTATTACGTCTCTTGTCGTTCACTTCAATCACCTTGGCAATAGTTGCAGTGGCATCTTTAAAGTGCTTCTTTTCCAAACCGCGAATTACCGCGTCGGTATTTTCTGTAATTTGTTTAATAGTAAGCATATCGATACTTTTTTATGAACATTTATCTTTGAGTGCACAAAGATAATGCAAACCGAGAGCAAAATAAAATGAACTCGTTCATTTTTTATGCCAAGGTGCAGCTTATTTTTGCTTTTCTGCAAAGATTAATAAAAATACAGAGATGCTATCCCTTTGAGTGCATAAAAAAGAAAGGAGATACAATTACCTGAATTGCATCTCCTTCTTTATTTCTTAATTGTAAACTTTATGCTTCTGTCTTTTCGGCAGGGATGATAGATACATATCTTCTATCTTCTCTGGTTACTTTGAAGCTAACAGTTCCGTCTACTAAAGCGAAAAGAGTGTGGTCCTTACCCATACCGATGTTTTCACCCGGGTGGAATTCAGTACCTCTTTGACGAATGATGATATTACCTGCTTTGCAAGCTTCGCCACCAAATATCTTAACGCCTAATCTTTTGCTGTGTGATTCGCGGCCGTTCTTAGAACTACCGACACCTTTTTTATGTGCCATTTCTTCTTACTTTTAAATTGATTAAGCTACTACTTCTGTGATTGTTAACTCTGTGAACTGTTGGCGATGACCATTCAGTTTTCTGTGACCTTTTCTTCTTTTCTTGTGGAAAACAAGTACTTTATCACCTTTTACCAAATTTGAAACAACCTGGCAAACAACTTTTGCACCTTCTACAGTAGGAACACCTACAGTAATGTTTCCGTCTTTGTCTACCAAAAGAACCTTGTCGAATTCTACTGTTGCACCGTTTTCTGCATTTTGGATGTGGTGTACAAACAGTTTTTTGCCAGCTTCTGCTTTGAACTGCTGACCGTTAATTTCTACAATTGCGTACATCTTATATTAAATGTATAAGTTAGCTCCGTCGGGTGGTCTTTAATCACTTAAGGAACACTTTGTCGAACCCGGTGCGGAATAATCGGGCACAAAAGTACAGAAATAATTCTTATCGGGCAAATTTTTCTTTCTTTAATTTCTATGCAATCTCTATTAGCTCACCGTCTATTACTGTCAATGAGAAAACTTTATGTTAATTACAGTACAAGTATAGCTAATAAGATGATGGTAAACACACAACGCATGTTTCAGGTCATGAAGCTATCTGTCATGTATTCCGGAGGAGAAAAAGTGTTTTCGGCAAATCTGTTAGTTCACGGAGATTACTGATTATTTTCACATGTGGATATTGAGCCAGCTCTTCAGACCGGGTTACTCCACTTGTTATCCCTGTGAAACTGACGCCTGCTGCCTGGGCTGTTTCAGCGTCAACGGTACTGTCTCCTATGTACATTGTTTTTTCCGGTGTGACATTCAGCTTTTTCATGGCAAACAATAATCCTTCGGGGTTAGGTTTGGGATGACTTACGTCTTCGCCTCCGACAATGATATTGAACCATTCTTCAGGGAGCTGCTTTCTCATAAAGTCTTGAATGCGGAAACGATATTTGGTGGAAATAATTCCGAGGCGATTCCCTTCTTCTTTTAGTTTGAGTAGGGTAGGAAGGGTGTCGTCAAAGAGATGAGTATTGATATTCATATATTGGTCTGACTCTTTGGAATACTCTTTTCTAAGCGCAGCCAATTGTTCGGTATCCATAATTCCGGTGAGTATGCTAAATGACTCTTCAAGAGTTTTACCAATCGTACGTTTGATAGCATCATCCGTAACGTTTGTATAGTTATGTCGCTGAAGTACATTTCTGAAGCAAAGAATAATGCCGCAGGATGAATCTGCCAATGTATAATCAAAGTCGAATAAGTAGGTAGTGTAGCTCATTTGTCCCATTTTGGGGTAAAGGTAGAAAGATTAGTTTAAAAGTGTACACTCGGTAAGGTGAAAGTGTACACTTTCTATTGATTATCAGGTTTCTATTTAACTGGATCTACAGTATATCCCTGTTGCTTTAACAGGTTCAATATTCCATTTTCTCCCGGTAAGTGTAAAGCACCGACGGCAATAAATGTCGGAGCTTCTTTCATAATGGCAGGTAATTGTTTCGCCCATTTTTTATTACGGTCATCAATCAGCGTTGCTTTTTCTTGTGGAGTCATTTCACATTGTGGACCTCCTAACGATTCATCTGCAATTTTACTCATTGCGTCTAAATCCTGTGTCATATAGGTGGCAGTTAGTCTTTGGGTTTGATCAATGGTTGGTTCCACATTATTCAACATGCAGAGTAATTGTTCGGCTTGACGTTTCAGGGATGTTTGGTTATATAGCAAATTCATTTGGAATTCAATAGTTTCAAGTCCGTTTGTTTTTTTCCCTTTTTCGGTGGCTTGTGTCTGAAAGTAAGTGTCCAGTTGTTCCTGTGGATTATAGCCACCTACGTGCTTCATATAGAGAATCACTACCAGATTATTACTGAGAAAGGCTGGTTTAACTTTAGGCATCATGGCTATGTCAAACATCAGATTCTCTTTTGCAAATTTATTGATTTGTTCGTATTCTTCCTCTGTAAATAGTGATTTGAAAGTAGTATCTGTTTCGGTGGTCATATACTTCTTCATCATTTCGGCTACCTTGGTGGGACTTTGCATTTCACTCATTTTCAATTCACCATATACTTGTTTTGTATTATCAAGTGCTGCCTGCAATCCCTGGATACTATCTTTTATGCTGAGTGCAGCAAGGTGATGTGTTCCCATAACATAGGAGGGTTGCGTTAGTCCGTTACCAGATATTTTCCACAATAATTGTGCGTTCGCACTGAATGCGAAACATAAAATGAAAAGGCTTCCTAAAATCTTCTTCATATTTATTATTTTTGATTAGCGAACTCTGCCACCGGATATCCAGTGTTTTGTATAATACGGTTCATTCAGATGACTGATGATAACCCCTTGGCTGGTACTGGCATGAATGAACTTGCCATTCTTTAGATAAATACCTACGTGCGCTACCCGTTTTCCAGAACGGCTACTGGTGAAGAATACTAAATCACCTTCACGTAGATTACGTTTGGTTATCTTGTTACTTTCTTTCTTTTGAGTATCTGTACTACGAGGTAATTTTGTGTGATACACTTTTTTATATAGCTGGCATGTCAATCCGGAGCAATCAGTTCCTCGTTTATTGTCTCCACCGGCACGATAGGGAGTACCTATCCATTCGGAGGCTTCAAGGTAAAGTTTGTGATTATCTTCCAGATTGATGTCCATTCCCAGACGAACGGAAGCTCTGGCGAGTGCCTTATAGTCCAGTCGTGGAGCAACCGAACGGCAGGAACTAAGACTTAATATCAATCCTAACACTGCACATGTATATATAAAGTGTTTCTTCATCTGCTTTTATTCTTCTGTTCGGGTAGTTGTTTCTTCCGTTTCAGGATTGGCTACTTCTTTCTCTTGAATAAAATCGTCTACATTAACATTGAAGTAATCTTCCAGTTCTTTTTCTGCTGAATTGTTTTCGTTTTGAATATCACGAATGATAACTCCATGCTCAAGTAGTGCAATACGTGGACACACATCCACCGTATGATTCAGATTGTGACTGGAAATGATGACTGTGGCATTATGCTCTTCGTTGTATTTCTTCAGCAAATGTTTAATAACAGATTGTGAACTCGGATCAAGGAAGTTGAATGGTTCGTCCAGTATCAGCAGCTGCGGGTAGTGTAACATTGCTGAAATAATACCGATCTTTTGTTTATTTCCGGCAGAGAAGTTACGAATAAACTTCTTTTGTCCTACTACTTCGCCGTTCATAAAACGTTCAAACTGTGTCAGGCGTTCGTCTACTTCTTCTTTCTTTAGACCGTACATTTTACCAATGAAGTAGAAATACTCTTCTGGGGTAAGATAATCTATCAAAAAGCCATCATCAATAAAAGCACCCGTGAATTTTTTCCATTCTTCACTTTTACTTACGTCTATATCGTTAATAGTAACATTACCTGCATCTGTTTTGAGCAAATCCAGTATTAACCGGAATAGAGTTGTTTTTCCAGCTCCGTTATTTCCCACCAGACCAAGCATTTCACCTTGGTTGATGATATAATTCTCAATATCTACGGCTTTCTTTTCACCGAAATTCTTTTGCAGTTTATTTATGGTAATCATGCCTTTTAGTGATTAGTTTTTAGTGATAAGTAATAAGTTTCTGGTGTTTAGTGATTAGTGATAAGTGATTAGTACCATGCGGTATGATAGTGCAGTCTGCTAATCATTTATCGCTAAAACGCTAATCACTATTTTTATTCTCTACTGTCTCTGAATCCTTCCATGTTTTTGTAGCGGCGTTTCATGAATCGGTTGTACACATTTTTTAGCCAAATGCGTGAAGTGAGTACAAATCCTAATCCGATGACAAGCAATACCCATGAAGTAGCTGTTTCTCCCAGACCTATTTTCAACAATGCATAGAGTAACAGGGGTATACCGAAAGTGGCAGCGCTAATTAAACTTTGCAGTCCTGTACCCGCATTCTGGCGGCCGGTGATTTTGGCATTCAATGGCATTGTTTTGACATTGTAAACAGCCATCTGGAACAGGCAGAAATAGATGAAACCTATTGTGAATACTGCCCATGAGATAGAAGTCAGTACACTGATTTTACCCATTACCATTGCTGGTATAGTCAGAATAAGTGGGATAAGGATTCCGATACTATACAACATATATTTTGCACGAAGCAGGGTATAGATAGACTCTTTGCGACTCATAAGTCCGTCAATATAATTGCCTTCATAACTCATTATTTGCAGAAGAAAGAGGATACCGAAGATTGCAAAGTTGTAAACGGTAATGAAGTTCTTCATACCAGTTCCGTCATATACCTCCGTAAAGCTGAGTAATAAACTGAAAGCAATTACGACCAGAATTACCATGCGGAGTGAGTTTTTACAAGCCTTATTGCGTAATAACATTTTCAATTCTAAGCGCATATATTCACCTACCTCTCCGTATTTTTCGAAAAACTTATATTCCGAAGCATTTATTTTTGTGTCTTCCACTTTATTGAGTTCAGCGTATATCAATCCTGCCATTAGTTTTCGGTTGATAAACCACATCGCGGCAATGGCTGCCAGAGTGGCGATGAAAACTAACCAGTTACCCTCAATATAGCCTTCACCCCAATTGATAAAGAATTTGGCAACTATACTTTTGTCTTCAGGAATAAGGATTGCAGCCGCAATACCACCATATACTAACAGGGGAAGCATAATCCACCAGATACGTTCACTAATTAGTGTACGACATAGCAGAAACCAATAATTGTTGAAAATCATTAGTAACCAAATACCTGTGCAATAAGTAAAGACTCCCCAAATTCCGAAGAATTTCGGAATTGTAATGATGGCAAACGGCACAAACATAAAGAGCCAGATGAGGTTATAACTGCTCAGCCCTGAACGGATGAGCAGGAAGTCTATTACTCTATTTCGCTGTACCGGCATCAGGAGGTAAGGTTTTACCTCCTGTGTCGGTGTTTTTTGCAGCGGAAAGCGCAATATGAAGTCAAGTGCAAGGATAAATACCAGACCACTGTTTAGTATATGGTAAGGTTCCATGCTATTCGTGTCGAAAGCGAAAGCAAACGTTGTTCCGAAAAACATAAGATATCCTGCCCAGAAAACCGCCATGGCATACATGGCGTATTTCCCAAACCGGTTTTTATCATACATCGGATGGCGTTTGGCAGCCAGCTTACCGTGTTTGCGCAATTCGTTAAAAAGCATCATTTCTTCTCTGGGCTAACCATGGTGACTTCTACTTCATTTTTCTGCTTCAACAGTTCGTCGGCAAACTTCTGAATATCTTTTGTTGTGATACTGTTAACCATGTTCTCATAGTCTTTCATCATATCTACTCCAGTGAAGAGATATTCGTCGATATTTCCCAACCAATAGCTGTTCTCTTTCAAATCTTCTTTATGCTTTTTCAGCATATACTCTTTTACTTTATTGAGGTTAGCTTCCGACGGTCCGTTTTTAGCTAGATTTGCAGCTTCGGCGAAAATGATCTCCATCAATTTGTCTTTCTTTTCGGGCGCTGTCTCGAAAATAATTTGCAAGAAAGCATTTTCTTTGGGATATTTGGCAAGGTTACCACCTACATATACACCGTAAGTACCACCTTCGTCTTCACGAACTTTCTCTGTATATATCAGATCAAGAATCTGACTGGTCATACTCATAAGCAGGTTATTCTTCTGATCATATTTACATTTGCCATTATACAGTACAAGGACAGAAGCTTTGGGAGTTTCCTGTTGTCTGATGAATTCATTTTTGTAAGTTCCCTTACGCATTTCCATTTTGGTATCTTTGAACGTCTCTTTGCGGTTAATAGCAGGAAGAGCTCCTAAATACTCGGCGATCAGTTCTTTATCTTTTTCGATGTCTATATTACCAACAAGGATAAAAGTGAAATCACTTGCATCTTTATAGCGGTCTTTGTACATCTCCATGAGTTTGTCGTAATCAATTTGATCTATCATGTCAGCTTTCATACGGATAGCTCTCGGATGGTGGTTATATACAGTAGCCTGGATAGAATCACCGAATGCAACAGACGGATTTAATTCCTGGTTCTGCAAGGACGCTTTGCTGCGATTCTTGTAAGACGCAAATGCATCGTCGTCTCTGCGTGGAGCAGTGAATGTCAGATAAGTAAGCTGCAACATCGTTTCAAGGTCTTTCGGAGAACAGCTACCATTTACACCTTCTGTTTTGTCACCAATGCTGTAACTTACCGATGCCTTCTTACCTGCCAATACTTTTTCAAGGTCTACAGCACTGAAATTACCTAAACCACCGGCACTGATAGCGTCCAATGATTTGATATTAATAATCTCAGAGTCGGGGAATAATGAACTACCACCCAGACTGACACCTTTCATACGTATTTCGTCAGCTTTAAAGTCTGTCTTTTTTAAGATAACTTTTACACCATTGGATAAAGTAAGTTCAGTAGTACCGAAAAGAGGATTTTCCTTTTCAGAAACAATCTTACCACCCTGAGGTTTTTCGGCCATTAATGGTTCATCGGATACTTTGTCAACATAAGCCGTTAATTTCTCTGTTTTAGCGTCGTTAAGCATTTTGAGAACGGCATCTTTTGTCGGTAATTTGAGTCCTTCTTTTTCGGGACCGAAAATAGCTACTACCTGGTTACTGTCTGTAACCAAAGCTTGCATCATTTGGTTCAATGCTGCTACAGGAATGTTCGGAGCTATCTGGTTGATGATAGCATATTCATTTTCAATACCTGGAATCGGTTCTTTGTCGAGGAAGTTACGAACATATTCGTTCACATATGTTTCGTTTTTACGTTTATCACGTTCGTTGTATGCAGATTCCAATTGGCGCAGGTATTCTGCGCGGGCACGGCCATACTCTGTCTCTGTGAAACCAAATTGGCGTGCACGTTCCATTTCGCGTAACAAATTAGCAATTCCGTCTTCTACCGATCCTTCTTTACAGACAACTACACCAGTGAAAGCGCTTTTGGTTTTGGCAACAAAGAATTCACCTTCAAAAGTTCCGGCATAAATAAAAGGAGGGTTAGCAGTTTGCGTAAGTTCGTTCAAACGGGCGTTCAACATGCTGCTGATGAGATTGGTGGCATAGTTTTGTACCATGTATCCCATGTTGTTCTTCTGATCATCCGGGGTTGCATCGTGTTTGTTGAAGATAAGTGCCTGGATATGGGGCTGTTCTTTATCCTGCTCGATGATTATAATAGGTTCTTTGTTATCATTTACCGGATAGTAAACACGTTCGGCTGCTTCAGGTTGTGCAGGAACATCGGCAAACATTGTTTTGATTTTAGCTTCAATTGTATCTACATCGATATCACCAACTACAACGATACCTTGCAAGTCGGGGCGATACCATTTTTCGTAGTAATCTCTTAAAGTCTGATACTTGAAGTTCATAACTACGTCCATTGTACCAATTGGGAAACAAGTTGCATATTTAGTTCCGGCAAACATTTGTGGAAGCATTTTTTCCTGCATACGCTGCATGGCACTCATACGCGTACGCCACTCTTCATTGATTACGCCACGTTCCTTGTCAATTTCTTTTGGATCCAGGGTTAAATCATTAGACCAGTCATGTAGAATCAATAGACAGGAATCAATGGCGCCCGGAACAGTAACCGGGACATTTGAAATATTATAAACCGTTTCGTCTACAGAAGTGTAAGCATTTAGATTTTCACCAAACTTCACACCGATACGTTCCAGATATTGTTTCAATGCATCACCGGGAAAGTGAGTGGTTCCATTGAAGCACATGTGTTCAAGGAAGTGCGCCAAACCGCGTTGATTTTCTTCTTCCTGGATAGAACCGACTTTCTGAGCGATATAGAAATCGGCACGATTTTCCGGAAGTACATTTTTACGGATGTAATACGTAAGTCCGTTATCGAGTTGGCCGATGCGTACGTTCGGGTCGACAGGGATAGGAGGCAATTGAGCAAATGCCTGCTGAAAGCTGCAGCATATAATAACTGCTGCAACAAATAAACCACGAAATAAATGTTTCATATCTAATGAGTTTTAATAAATGTTTTGTACTATTTGTCGGAGGAGGGAAAGATAAATCACAAAAAGTAGTGAATTAGTGATTAATGATAAGTGATAAGTGATTAGCTGGCTTGCGCTATCACTCTGCAAAGTACTTATCACTAATCATTAATCACTAATTCACTAACTTACTTATCACTTATCACTAATCCACTTATCACTATTTTATCGCTTCTCTGATTCTTACCAGTTTCGTTAGTAAACCTTCAAGTAAGTCCAGTTTCAGCATATTGGCACCGTCACTTTTGGCTATTGCCGGATTCTCATGGGTTTCTATGAAGAGTCCATCTGCACCAACTGCAATTCCGGCTTTAGCGACGGTTTCTATCAATTGGGGCATTCCACCTGTGACTCCACTGGTTTGGTTGGGTTGTTGTAAAGAATGGGTCACATCCAGGATTACGGGGAAACCGAACGTTTGCATTTCCGGAATGCCACGATAGTCAACTACGAGATCCTGATAACCGAAAGTTGTTCCACGTTCAGTCAGCATTACCTCTTTGTTACCGGCTTCTATAACTTTAGCTGCTGCAAATTGCATTGCCATCGGAGAAAGAAACTGCCCTTTCTTTATGTTTACCACTTTTCCTGTTTTAGCAGCTGCAACCAGAATATCTGTTTGTCTACAAAGAAATGCAGGGATTTGGAGTACATCCGCATATTCAGCAGCCATTGCTGCTTCCTCAGCCGAGTGAATATCTGTAACGGTGGGTACTCCGAATGTATCATGTACTTTCTTTAATATCTTCAATGCTTTTTCGTCGCCTATTCCCATAAATGAATCCAGACGTGAACGGTTGGCTTTACGATACGAGCCTTTAAATACATATGGGATTTTTAGAGTTTCAGTGATATTGACTACTTTTTCAGCAATACGCATTGCCATATCTTCACCCTCTATTACACAAGGACCGGCAAGCAGGAAAAAGTTGCCGGAGGGATTGTTCTTTAATTGTTCTATCATAATAAATAATTAGTTAATTTGCCAATACGGTCATATGCCAATTGTTATGCGTCCTGTTTCTCCGATAGCGCAGCCAATTGGCACATTGGCATATCGGCACATTGAATCATTATTAATTGGGTATAATCAGAGTTATCTTTTCCGGTAGGATACCTATTTCCAGTGGAAAGTGCTTGGGTAAGATTCGTCCATCCAGATCAACGGCGGCATTCTTTGCACGGAGTACTTTTACCTTCTTTGTTCGGTAACTTTTTACTACTTTATGATTTAGTATTCGTCCCTGAATCAGCATCCATAGCCCGGACATGGTCTGCAAGAGCTCCGGACGGTAGATAACCGAAACATCCAGCCATCCATTGTAAGGCACAGCGCTTGGAGTTTGCCCGTAACCATAGGCACTACCCACACATACGGTCATAATACGCCCCCGGATGTGTTCGTCATTGATGCGGAGATGCATTCTGTACAGGTTTCGTTCAAAAAATAACAGGAAGAAGGCCGCCAGGTATGAGAGAAATTTGACTCCTCCCCAAAAACGTTTGGTTCCGTCGGTCACTTTCACGATACGTGCACCAAAGCCGATGTTTATGGCATTGAGAAAGTAACGGCGTTGGTGTTGTTCGCCATCGTAGAAATTACAATATCCTACATCAATTTTTCTCCGGCGGTTATTGATAATCCAGTCTACTGCCTGTTTGTAGTCCATGCCGATATCCCAGTATCGGGCAAAGTCATTTCCTATACCATTGGGTATGATGCCGATAGCGATACTTTCTTTATGAATAGCGTTGGAAAGCATTATACCATTGATTGCGTCGTTCAGAGCACCATCACCGCCTACTACTACAATGGTAGTATAGCCATTATTTGCCAGAATTCCGGCAAGTCGTTCTACTGAACCGAAACCTTCGGACTGTACATAGTCGTATGACACACCTTTCTGGTCCATGTACTCTTTGATTTCTTTCCATCGTTTTTGCACCTTCCGTGTTCCGGCTTTGGGATTGTATATTACGCCCCATTTTCCTGGTTCTACGCTCATCTCTCTGATCTATTATTTAAAAATCATCTTTTCTGATTAAAAAACTTCCTGCTTAGAGGTCTTTTAATGGAATAGTTCTCGTACTTTATCCTTTTCTTTGACTTGATTTATATACTTTCTTGCAAAGATAGTATGTGGTTAAAGTATCTGTTTTTTTCTGTTGCCAAAGATACTAAATACCTTTGAGCTTTTGCTTTACAAAAGCTATCTTTTCTTCTGTAGGCAACGTTGCATCCACCCAGTGAATGGTGAATCCTCTTCTTTCCATTCCCCTAAACCAAGTCATTTGCCGTTTGGCAAATTGATGGATGGCGGTTTCCAGTTGGGTGAACATTTCTTCGTAAGTAAGTTTCCCAATGGCGTATAGTGTCAGATATTTGTATTCCAGTCCGTAATAAATCAAATCTTCTGCTTTGATCCCTTGTGCAAGTAACTGTTTTACTTCGTCTACCATACCCTCGTTCAAACGTTGCCTCAATCGCCGGCTGATTTTTTCCCGACGTAATTCCCGGTCAATATCTACTCCGATGATCAGACTATTGAGTTGTGGAAATTCTCGTTCAGCTATTGGATGCGTGGCATAATACTCTTCTATTTCTATGGCCCGGATCGCACGTTTCACTGTATCTACATCAGTCGAATTGTGCAATGTCTTGTATTGTTGAAGAATTCCGGTCAGTGTTTCCAACGATTTATCTGCCAATCGTGTTCTCAATTCCGGGTTCTCGGGTACCGGCATTAACCGGTATCCTTTCAATACAGACTCCAGGTACATGCCCGTCCCTCCACATAAAACGGGCAGGCATCCTTTTTGTTTAATAGTCTCATAAGCTTTCAGGAAATCACGCTGATACTCAAAAACATTGTATTTATAACCAGGTTCCACTATATCAATCAAGTGATAAGGTATTTCTCTACCATTAATAGTATAGTCGGCAAGATCTTTACCTGTACCCAGGTCCATGCCCCGGTATATTTGCCGTGAGTCTGCACTAATAATTTCGGTATTTAGTTCTGCAGCCAGTGCGGTAGCAAATGGAGTCTTTCCTGAAGCGGTAGGACCAAGAATGGTAATTAATTCATAGTCTGGCATAGTTTGTTCTTTTTATTGATATATAGATGTCGGCAAAGATAGAAAAAAGGCTGTAAAAAATAGAGTGAAGGAGATAAAATCCTGTTATAAACCTTATAAATATCCTTCCGAACAATAGGGGATAGTATAACTCGTTGAAATCCATATTGTTGAGTGTTCTTCTGGATGCTTTAGGTGGACAATTTGATTTTACCCATCCATCGTTTCTTCTATTTTACATCCAATATAGGTAGAATCGGTATGTTTTTAGAAAAAGAAAGAATATTTTCGAACATGCCACTGTTAGAATGTATCTACTTTTACCGTATAAAAAATTGATAAATCTAAGACTATGATTTATAATAATAGAGTACTATTTATCTTCAATGCAGTATGTATATTCTTTTTTTTGTCCTGTTCCTCTTATCCTAAAGAAGTAGAAGAAGCTCTTTCTATGTCGGGTAATAACCGAAAGGAATTGATTCGGGTATTAGAGTACTACAATACTAACGACCGTTTGAAGTTTAAAGCGGCTTGTTTTCTGATAAGTAATATGCCTTATCATAGGAGTAGATATAGCTTGGAATTGCCCGGATCATATTTACAGTACTTTAAAATGGTCGATTCCATAGGACACGTAATTCCTGACGCTAACCACAACGATTCATTGACGAGGGCACTGAGCCGGCAATACGCCCTGCTGTCTCTTCCAACCGGAAAAGTTAACCAGGTTAATGATGTTCAACAGATTACAGCTGAATTTCTGATAGAAAATATAGACGAGGCTTTTTATGAATGGCAACATTCTCCATTGTTTAAAGATATACCTTTTGATGATTTTAAGGAGTGGATTTTACCATATCGTACAGTAGATGAGTCTTTTGTCGGGAATAAACCAATGTTAAAGTCTGTCATTCATGATAAACTGTTGGTTAGTAATACTGGGAATATTTATGCTGCTATTGAGAATTATAAGAAATACGTCGGATGGCAAAAAGAAATGAATAAATATGTAACTTCTGAAGAGCATATAGGACCATTCGATCTTTTTATTCCTGCATTCAAGATGGATTGTAATAATCTGGCTGCCCGTACCTGCAACTATTTTCGTGCCTGTGGTATACCCACAGTGTATGAATTCACCCCACAATGGCCTGATAAAGACAGCAGCCATTATTGGTGTGCATCTCCTGATTCTGCCGGTATACTTTGCCCCTATACTCCTCCGTATAATAATTTATGGGAAGACTGGCCATTGGACTTGAAATATACTGGGAAGGTGTATCAACGAACATTTGGTGTAATGAAAGATTCTCCTTATTTTCTAAAAAATGAGACTGAGATGCTTCCTTCTGTGTTTGATACTCCCACTATAAAAGATGTGACGGAAAGATACCATACGTGTATTGAGATTATTTTGCCAATGAACATACATACTTCTAATAATCTGGCTTATCTCTCTTTTTTTAACACTCAAGGAGAGTTGTCTCCTGTGGCATGGGGTAAGGTTTCCCATTGGAGGCATCGTGTAACTTTTCGTAAAGTACCTGTTAATATGCTTTTCTTTCCATCTTATATGTCGGAAGACGGACAAATGGTTCCTTTCGGAAAACCTTTCATTTTAAAGAAAGATAGTGTTTCCAAGCATATTGTTAGAGAAGAGTTGCAATCTGATACGAAATCTACTGTCCGGATGCGTTTGCTACGCAAATATCCTTCCAAACGACATTTGGCAAATGACAGGAAAAATCTGAAAGGTACACGAATTCTGGGTTCTGACCATTGGACGGGCCCTTTTGATACTTTACAGATCATTCGTGAAGTTCCGGATTCATATTGGCAAGAGTACTTATTGAATAATGATAAGAAGTATCGTTATTACCGGCTTCATCGTGACAGTATGCCAGTTGATATAGCTGAATTGGAATTTTTGGGAGAGGAAATTTCCGGGTATCGCACCGATATTCCGTCGGCATTGCCGATACTCACAATTACCGATGCACCTGTGGAAAACAAACCGTTGAAGAAAATAAATGGTGAGCCGATGCATACGGGAGTTTTGTATTATAAGGCCTATGATAGTGATCCGGAAACTTTTGCAAGATGGGGTTTCTTTGGTATGGACTTCAAACGTCCTGTTTGTATAACCCATATTCGTCTTTTGCCACGTACTGCAACGAATATCATAGAGCCAGGATACCGTTATCTGTTATTGTATTATCACGAAAATCAATGGGTTGAATTGAAAGAGATAGTTTCTAAATATAACTTTTTAGAGGTTGATTCTGTTCCCACTGGTACCATTTACTGGTTAAAGAACTTAGATAAAGGTAAAGAAGAATTACCTTTCTTTTACATGGACGGACGGCAGGTGTTTATAAATGAATTTATGTGATTGTATTGATCTCTTTTATAAACTGGCAAACTTATATATTGTGTTTATTAAACCAACTTAATGTAATACTGATGAAAATTTGTATAGAATCATGTTTACAACAAAATCGTAATTATTGTTTTAAGATGATATTCGCTTGTATCTGTTTTCTATTTATAGGCGCTGTTTATTTTATACCAGATTTATGTGCCGACAGATTTCATACTCCGGTTCTACTATGGACCGGATGCTTGTTGGGTATATTGGGGATTATTATATCTATTTTGGAATACAGAGGGATAGTACTTTATATACCTGTTTTTTTGATTATTTTATATCTATGTTGGGGAGTTGGTTGGCTGTTTACGTCTTCTTTAAATTATTACTCTGTCAGTCTCTTTTTTATTGATAATATGATGTTATTACTGTTGTATTATTATTTTTCACATTATCAATATTACCTCCCTTTTTGTTTCTTGTTAGTAATTTTGGCCGGTAGTTTATCTTTAGTAGCTTTCTTACAACTATTCGGTATTTGGCAGTCTTATAGTTCTGTGTTTATCATAACAGGTACATTTGATAACCCTGCTGGTATTTCAGCTATGTTAGTTGCTCTGTTACCATTTACTTTTTACTTTTTTTCCGTAAAAAGCAAATTACAACGAAGACTGTCTGTTATAATTTGTGTAATGGTGGTGATTATTATTCTATTGTCTAATGCCAGAGCGGCTATATTGGCAATGGTTGTTGTTTTGGGATATTTTTTTAAGAGAAAATTTCTGTTTATATGTTGCATTGGATTATTATTGGTGTTGCTCTATTTATTAAAGCCCGATTCTGCCAATGGAAGATTTGTAATCTGGCGATGTTGTGTTCAGGCAATTATTGATAACCCTCTGTCAGGAACTGGAGAGTTTAATGTTTGGTATATGCTAAATCAAGCGAATTTTTTTGTAGCACATCCCAATGAAATATGGGCGATTTTGTTAAGCGATAATATTCATCATCCTTTTAATGAATATCTAAAAGTTATGGTGGAAAGAGGACTGATTGGTTTGGTTCCGATTATCGGCATTATGGTATATTCTGTTAGTAACTATTGTAGACACATCACTCCAGAAAAGAAGTGTGCATATTGGAGTCTTGTTGCAATAGCAATATGCTCTTTGTTTTCATATCCGTTTGAATATGAGATTATAAAAATAGTGTTTATATCTTCATTCTTTATACTGGTAATTCATCCTTTTATATCAGATAATAACAGAAGAGTGAAAGTAAAAGTATGTAGATGGGGGATATTTCTTCTTTCATCCTTTCTTTTTGTAAATGTATTCTATCAAGGATTCTATGACATTCTATGGACTAATTTATTAAAGTGTGGAAATTCCTGTGATGCAAAAATGGAGAGTGAATATGATAAACTGTATCAAAAATCTTTTTTAGGTCAACAGTCTGCTTTTCTATATAATTACAGTGTTGTGTTATATCAAGCCGGGAAATACAAAAGAGGCAATGATATTTTGTTGGAATGTAGTAAAAAAATGAATGATTATGATGTGCAGCTACTTCAAGGATATAATTATTTGGAAATGGAAGATCTGCCTCGTGCAGAAGAGTCTTTTAATGTAGCATCTAATATGATTCCTTGTCGCTTGGTACCTTTATATGAACTTTTTCGAATATATGTGTCCACTGGAAGAGACTATTTGGCTCTGGAGACTGCACAACATATCATTAATATGCCTGTTAAAATAGTTTCGACCAAAACTAACTTTATAAAGAAAAAAGTTGGTAATTATTTGGAACAGGCAAAGAAAGGAGGTGCTTTATGATGTAATCAAGAAGTTACAATATTAACCTATAATTAATTAAAAATAAAAAACATGAATCATTTAAGAATTTTAAAAGGAGTATCTTTAATTATACTACTATTGTGTGCATGTACGGAGGACTATGATATTCTGACAAATAAATCAAAGGATAGCAATATAAAGTCAGATCTTGATATTGCGAGAAACTGGTATAATCAGCAGCAGATAACTCATGAAGCGGAAACTCGTAGTGACAATCTTAATGTGAATCCTATTCCGGTTTTATCGGGGAGTCCCAGTTGGCAATATTATGCTATAAGCAGGAATGATTCCTTATTAGTTGTGGATGTAGATTTAACGGATCGTGTATGCCAGGATTTTGTTACGAAAGAAAATTGGGATTTCTACCAACAGACAAAAGAATGGAAATATCGTCGTTCATATACTCATTTTGTATATGTAAAAAACTATAAAACAAATACAGAAACAGGATTTTTGATGACTATTATTCCGTCTAAATTTTATACGAAAACTCATGCCAATAGGATAAATAAGAATACATATCTCCATCGTGATAAATATTTGTTCGGTTCTGTTTTATTCCATGACTTAAATGGTAAATTTGTAAACGGATGGAAATACGAAAGAGGGAAAGTTGTGGGTAAAATACGTAAAAAACGTTGGGATGACTTTCCGAACGCGGATAGGTTGGTTTTCCGGTCAATACCTGCACGGTATGAGGTAGCTCCTCAACTCTATACTCCACCTACTACGAGAGCTGGAATGGAAGATGATCCGCTCTATGATGGTGGAACATTTCCGGACATAATTGTGACACCTGATCCTAAACCGAATTGGGGTGATTTTCCTCCTGGTGGAGGTTGGATTGATCATAATGATGACAATATCCCTCATAATAATGAGGATGGCTATAACCATGATAATGACGGGTATATCAATGAACCTTATGATGGCGGTTCTGGAGGTTATAATCCTCCTCCACTTACTCCACCTGCAAAAGGAAAGGATTTTGAATCTAAAATTGGAGATAAAATTGTGGTTGGAAAATTGCCGGCAACGATGGATAAACAGTTGTTTAATACTTGTGTTACTTCTATAATGAGCTATATAGAACAACTATTTGGAGGAGAATATAATCCGGGTACATATCTTCAAGCGTATCTTCAAGAGTTCGGCATTTGGGCAACTGAAAAAGGAGTTGCATTGACAAATTTATCTAAGTTTGTCAATACACATTTTATAGTATCTCCATTTACAGGATTTCAAGAGGCAATTGATGTAGGGAATGTTATTATGACAGATGTACCATCTGATATGTCTGACTCCAGGCATAATGTAGTGGTTATTGGGTATCATACAAATGGTGATCTTATATATATGGATCCTGAAGCAGGGCATTGGAAAGAAGCACCAGAATCTTTTTTTGTTGGAGACTATTATTTTAATATTTCTGGAAATAAATAGAAATAGATGAATTGTGACTTTTGTATAGGAACAGGAGAATATATTTATGTAGAATAAATATAGCTTTGTTGGCTAAACTAATGTGTGGTTAAGTTTAAGAGTCTACTTTCATGAAAAATGATATATTGTAATTGCAAGTGTTGATAATCGTTAATGAGTGAAAGTGGATTCTCTACTCCAAATATAGATTAATAGGTAAAAAAGTGTGAACATTAAATTGTTGTGCTATTTGAAATCTAAAAAAATATTTCAGAATTTCTGTGTGTGTTAAATTTAAATTAATAGTAATGAGTAAGAGTTATATATGTATTTTTTTTATGGTTGCATGTTCAATGTGTCTTTGTTTGCAGAATTTGTGTGCTCAGAAACCTGCTCCTACAACAATGGATTTATTGCAAAATAAGTATTGGGTATTTAAAGAATCTCTCAGGATAGGTAGTCTTATGTATAAGCAGTATGAACAAAATGAATGTTGTAATTTTTATTTTTTTAAAAAGGAAGAGTTAAGTCAATGCCGTGATTATTATCTTTCTGATACAATAATACGTTCTTTTCAACAGGACAGTGTCGGAGTGCTGAAGAATGGAAAATATATAGTGCAAAGAGAGAATATAGACACAAACGTTTATGAGATAATGAAATTAACATCCGATTCCCTTGTTATAAAACTTTGTCTGGACTCTTTACACATAAGTATTGGAGGGGGACATCCGGTTGTTTATACAGCTGAGAGTAAAAGATTTATTAAGAAAATGAAACGGAAGGTGAGGATGAGAGAGTAAAATTCTCCTTGTATTTCGGACTTAAAATGAATAGATAATGAAGAATATATTTATCTTTTTAATGGTTACTTGTACGCTGTGTTTTTGCAGCCCAAGTTTGTATGCTCAAAAGAAAGAGTAGTCTACAATGAAAAGTGTGACTCATCGGAATTGGATATGGTAAGTAAATACTAATTTTCCAATCTATTCACTAATGATTTCGGTATTTAGTTCTGCAGCCAGTGCGGTAGCAAATGGAGTCTTTCCTGAAGCGGTAGGACCAAGAATGGTAATTAATTCATAGTCTGGCATAGTTATATTTTTTATAAAATAGACATGTACAAAGATAAGAAAAAGTAATAACTAATCAATTGGAAGGCTGATTAATCGTTTTCGTAAAACGACAGATTTTGCCGTTCTTACTAACTCCTTCGATAACAATATCCTGAGGAGTTGTACTGTCTGGCATATAATATTCAATGGTCGCTGTTCCATCAGCATTCCATTGTAGTTCCGGATTCCAGTAGATTGTGGTACGTAGATCGGTTGTAGTGTTCTCTTTCTTCTGTGGGGTATCATAAGTGGGATGATATCTGCAAATCGGATTTTGGCCAGATAATTGTTTTTAGTGTCCGGTTGATATTCAATTGTAGAGAGGATAGTGACATCAATAGAGTTACCTATTTGGAGATTACGGGAATAAAAAAATACCGGATCTTCATTCTGCATCCAGTTAGTGTATCCTCTGATGTAGTAATCTCCTGCAGGAAGCGTACTTGGTAAGGTGAAAGCATTTTGAAATCCCAAAGAATCCCGTTTGATTTTCTTTCGTAGTATGACGGAGTCAGTACGATTAATTAATTCTGTGATGATAAAGTTACTTTTAGGATTCTCCAGGTGGCTGGTTGCATTTATTAAATAACCTTTGTACCAAATGTTATCTCCGGCTCCATAGTATGGCTTATCTAAATGTAGATATAGTTTTTCCTGATGGGTGCCTTGTAACTGATGAAAGTAAGAAACAACACTATCCAACTTATTTTGTGCTGAAAGCATCTGGAGAGGAGTAAACAATACCTCCCATAAAAAGATTGCGACAGTATATTTGTGTACTATAGGAAGTGTTAGGTTTTTCATGGTAGTTTTTTTGTTTTGTGTGATCTTTAATGGTGTCCTCGCCAGATGGAATATACTTTTTTGCGGATAGTAAACAGATTGAAAGCAGAGACGATAACAAATAAAAGTATCCCGACGGTAATAGCCGGCCAGAGTGAACCGATTTCCAGTTGTGGAAAGAGTAAGCTAAGTGTAGCGGTATAAGAATGACGTAACCAGGCTACAAGGCTGATCGATACAATAAGAACCACTATATTTAGCCCTAAAGTTAATGTCTGATAAGGGCGCGCTACTCTTGCCGGGCTGTAACCGATAAGCAATAGGTTTTCGAGCTTGGTAGTGTTCTTTTGCAACAGAAGGAAGATGCTTAACATCAATATATAGAAAGAAAGTACACTGATAAAGAGCCCCACCCCCAATACAATGCCAACAATGAGGCGGAGAAAATAGGTTGTTTTCCCTGCATCCAGTTTACCATCTTCGGTTTCGTATCCTTTTTGCTGGAAATATTTGGCAATGGAGGCATCTGCTGGGTTTCCTACTTCGATGATGAGGCGTGACGGTTGTGCTTCTGCTTCCGGAGCGAAATTTTTATTTGCCCATACCATAAAAGATTCCGGTACCAATATCGTATTCAGTCGGTTGGAGAAACCGACAATGTTTCCTTTGTACTGTTCTACACGTCCGTTTCCACGCATCATGATGTCCATTTGTATAAGGCTCATTACGCCCTCGGAGAGCTTGGGCAGACTGCGGCTTTGAGCAAATCCGAAGTTGTACAGATTCAGGTAATTACGTGGAATAATAATGGGGATAGTATGTGTCTCTTCGTCAAAATGCCATTTGTCGAGTTTTACATCTACGTATTCATCGGGCACCGCTTCAAAGAATATGTCTGTAGAAAGACGGATACCGGCTTCTTGCATACCCAAACCAGCTGACACCTTAAATTGTGAAGGAGTAAATGCACCTACACTTTTAGTAAAAGGTTGTTTCTTGAGATTCTCTATCTCTTGTGGAGAGAAAGTATTGCTTTTTCCGGCAAAAGCCCCAAGGGTACTTATTTTTTTGGTGGCAATGATATAATCTTTCTTCATGAAACTATCTCCCTCTGTAAACATAGGGATAATATCTTTATAAAACTGTACGCTGAGCAATACAATAACCATACCAAACAGATTGGCAAGAAAGAAACCGGCAAGTTGGCCGATACTGATATGTTGACGAAGAAGTTTCCAGATAAGTTTCATATTCGTATGATCTGTTACAGGCGTAATACTTGGTTATAAGGCAATTCGATCTGTTTCCCGATAGAAGTAACAATAACTCCCGCACCTTGTTTTCCGGCTTCTTCCGTTAGCAGACTACTCATAATTTGTCCATTATAATCGTCCAGATGGCTGATAGGTTCGTCCAGAAAGATAAAGTCGAAAGGCTGACATAGTGCACGGATAAAGGCAACACGTTGCTGTTGGCCAAAAGATAATTTTCCTGCCTTTATATTGGTTTTGTCGGCAATGCCCATTGCATCAAAAAGAGCAAGAATCTCTTTTTTCTTTTTATATCCGGTCAGATTATTTTTTAATTGAATATTCTCGAGTGCTGTGAGTTCGGAGAAGATGCGCAAATCTTGAAAAAGCATACTCAGTGAATGCTTGCGTAGGTTGACCCACTGCTCTACTGTGTATGCCTTGATATTAGTCTCATCGAAATTTATAATACCTTGATAATCGCTTCGATAGCCATATATATAACTACATAATGATGATTTTCCGGTACCGGAGGCTGCTTCAATCAGATACATTTCTCCTTTACGGAATATAATGTTCTTGTGCCAGATATCCGATGTGATAGAATTACGGTCAGCAAACACTTGGGGAAGTGTTTGCTGCAGATGAATTGTTTCCATGTTCAGAAAATTACATGCCGGCAAACTTCTTGGCGAAGTTTACAATTTGTTTCAGCGAGTTGGTATCTTTGTCTTTCAGAACGAGGTCTATTTCACTAACACCGTCGCTTACGTTGCTTATTTCCAGATAACTAATTTGTGATGCCAGGTTATAGTACATTTGGTACTCTTCACCTCCGAAGCCTACCATCATTTTTACAATCGGGAGTTCGAGGATAGCATCCATGTTAACAACAAAGAAGAAGTTCTTTCCTTTCATATCCGAAGCATAGGCAACGTCTTTTATAGATTTATCAGCTGCTTTGTCAATGTTTTTATAAAGTAATTCATCATTTGTAGCATACATTTGCTTGTCTTTAAGCCCAAAGAAGATATTCATAGCTCTTGACTTGTACACATATTCATTTTCACCCAATTGAACGATATCTTCACCTTTTTTCAGATTCAGTGCTTTTTTATTGTCATAAAGAGCTTTTAGTGCATTTCCGTTTTTTACATCTGCATAAGCTACGAAAGCAGGATCTTTACCCATAGTTACATTGATCAGTCCGGCAGATATATCACCGTTGAATGAAGCGAACAGGGCTTTCACTTCTTCTGCTTTGGAAATAGATACTGTGTTACGGAATTCTTCATTTTCCTGTAACAGGTTGTACAACTCTTCTCCATTGGCTCCTACACTCATAAATGCGATGGTTGATGCAGGGAAATATTTAAGGAAAGTATTATTCAGTTTGATCGTTGCCTTCTCCTGTTTTTTCAACATGGCTTTGGCTTCTTCGTTCTCTGTATAGTATTCAAAAAGTAGAGCAATCTTTCCTTTCTCAAAGCTAAGACTACCAAGAGCCATTATCTCTTTGGGATCTATTTTTATGCCGGTTAAACCCAAATTCAGCTGGCGTGTGTATTCTTTAGGAAGTGCAGCTAAAGATGCAAAGAAATTAATATCACCTTTCTGTTTTTGCATCTTCTGGAAACCAGCGTTATTAGCGATACTTTTTTCAGCGGTTTGTTTCATTAGCTCGCTGATCATCTTCTGAGCATTTTCCATTTGTGATGTACTGCCCGTCTGTACCAGCATAACTGTTGTTTCGTTAAAAGCAAAGATGTCACGTTGTCCCATTCGTGTATAACTATAATCGTCTGCTGCTTCTATGGGTTGGCAGATTTGTTCTTTCACCATTATATCCAGTGAAGTATGCAGTTTATCCTGGTCCGACACTTTAGCTACCAGAGCTGTATATGGAAAACTGGTTGCAGTGAATGCATATACAGGTGCATCCACATCTATTCCTGATTCTTTAGGGTTATTCAAGACTTTTTCTAATTGTTGGAAAGTTGCCGCAGTAGTTCCACTTTTCAGCGCCTCTATCATCTTTTGTTTGGCTGCTTCATTCTCTTTGTCTTTCAGTCCGGATTTATCAGCCAGTGATTTCAAATGGATAGATGCTACGGCCGAAGCGTCAGCAGGTATAACATTTGTGTATTCCGATTTCTTTGAACAAGCTGCCATGAATACCATCAGCACTACCAGCACTGAAAGTCGGGAAATCATTCTTTTTGCCATAACTATTTGTTTTTTAATTGATGTATTTTTTAGTGATAAGTGAGTAGTGATAAGTGATTAGTACCATTCGGTATGATAGCGCAGCCCGCTAATCACTAATCACTTATCACTATTCACTACCATTGTTGCTACCAGTGCTGCCGTTTCCGTTCGCAGCCGGGATTTACCTAAGCTTATGGGCTGAAAGCCTTTTTCTATTGCTTTGGTTACTTCCTCTTCACTGAAATCTCCTTCCGGTCCGATAAGTACCAATGCATCTTCTCCTGGTTTCAGAATATTTTTAAGCAGTGGTTTTTCACCTTCATAACAGTGTGCGATGAATTTTTGACCGGTAAACTCCTGGGTGATGAATTTATCAAAATCTGTCATTTCATTGAGCCTCGGCAAACGTGCTTTGAGTGATTGCTTGATGGCAGATACTACTATCTTTTCAATACGTTCCATCTTAATGACTTTTCGTTCCGAAAAACGGCAATTAAGAAAGGTCAACTCATCAAAACCTATTTCGGTAGCTTTTTCGGCAAACCATTCATTACGATCCATATTTTTTGTTGGAGCCATGGCTATGTGTAGATGTCCTGACCATAAAGGTTCTTGTGGAATTGTTTCGAGTATCTTTACCAAACAACGTTTGTTGGTTGCGGCAGTTATTTCCGCACGGTAAAAATTTCCATTACCATCCGTCAGGGTGATTTCATCTCCAATGTTGAGTCGTAAAACACGGACACAATGTTGTGCTTCTTCTTCCGGAAGTTCAAGGTTCTTCTGTATATCGGGAGTATAGAATACGTGCATATTTAAATTTATTTTCTTCTGTTTATTTCATCGCGTAACCGGGCTGCCAGTTCATAGTTCTCTTCTTTGATAGCTTGCTCCAATGCTTGTTCAAGTGAATTCACATTGTCGGAATCATTTGTCTCCTCTTCCTGTTGCTCTGTATCCGGCTGATCAGAATCATCCAGGCGGATATATTCTCTTTCAAGAATAGACTCATAAATAAAAATAGGGCAATCTGCACGTACGGCCAGAGCGATAGCGTCCGAAGTTCGTGAATCGATACGAATAATTTCTTCATCTTTCTGCAGATAGATATATGAGTAAAAAACACCTTCTTTTGCCTTATAGATAAGCACCCTGAGCATTTTGGTGCCCAAAACGTTCAGGCATGTATAGAATAAATCGTGCGTCAGGGGACGCGGCGCTTTTACTCCTTTCAGGCAGATGGCAGTGGCTTGCGCTTCGGCCGGACCTATAATGATAGGTAGTTGCCGTTCGCCTCCCACTTCCCCCAATACCAGAGCGTAGGCACCTACCTGCGCCTGACTATTGGAGATATTTAATACTTGTAATTCTATCTTTTTATCCATTGTTACTTTTTACTTAATTCCTCTGGCTGGTGTTTGTATTTGAATACCAGAGCAAACAATATTCCGATAACTAACGCATAACCTGCGAAGATGAACCAGATGTCGGGCCATTCACGGCTTACCAACATACCGTCGGCATATACCGAGAAGGCATCCACCACAGCACCACTGGCATATCCTCCGATGATCGCTCCCAATCCGTTGGTCATCATAAAGAATAATCCCTGTGCGCTGGCTCTGATAGCAGGCTTAGCTTCTAATTCAACAAACAAAGAGCCCGAAATGTTGAAGAAATCGAATGCCATTCCGTAGACAATCATCGAAAGTATCAGCATCCATAGCCCTGAACCCGGATCGCCCAGACCGAAAAGTCCGAAACGGAATACCCAGGCAAACATACTGATAAGCATTACGCGCTTGATGCCGAAATGTCTGAGGAAAAATGGTATGGCAAGAATAAACAGGGTTTCACTCATTTGTGAGATAGAAAGTAGGATGACAGAGTGTTTTACACCGAACGAATCAGCGAATTCCGGTATCGAAGCAAAACTACCTAAGAAGAGGTCTCCGTAACTGTTTGTAATTTGTAATGCAGCTCCTAATAACATAGAGAAGAGGAAAAAGATAACCATCTTCTTGCGTTTGAATAATACCAGAGCATCGAGTCCGAAAGCAGAAAGCAGGCTTTTGTTTTCACTTTTGGCAGGCGGACAAGCGGGTAGAGTAAATGAATATAAACCTAAAATAAGTGCTGCTGCACCACCCACATAGAGTTGTGCACAAGAGGATTTGAATCCGGTGAGATCTACTGCCCACATAGCACAGATAAAACCGATGGTTCCCCATACACGGATAGGCGGAAAGTCTTTGACAATGTCACATTTATATTGTTCGAGAGAGTTGTAAGATACCGTATTTGCTAATGAGAGCGTAGGCATATATACCAACAGATTGAGCAACATAGCCCAATACATATGGTTATAATCAGTGGCTGTGGAGGCATAGAAAAGGCTGGCAGCTCCCAGAATATGTAGTATCCCATATAATCGTTCAGCATTTACCCATTTGTCGGCTATAATACCTGTCAGTCCTGGCATGATGAGAGAGGCTATGCCCATTGTGGCAAAGATTGCACCTATTTGCCCTCCTTCAAAATGTAAGACACCACCCATGTAGCCGCCCAATGAAATTAACCACGATCCCCACACGAAGAACTGCAGGAAGTTCATAATAATTAGTCGATACTTGATACTCATATTATTTTTATTTAGTTACGAGTTACAAGCTACAAGTTATTACGAATTGTAACTTGTTGCTATTTTATAATAGCTGCAAATATAATGTTTTTCGCCGATTGTGTACCAAAAGAGTGGAGAAAAGAGCCCCTTGTATAAGGAAATTTGAGAAGAAAAAGAAGTCTGATTATAATTAGGTATGCAATTTGATTTTTTTAGTTGTTTGATTCTCTGTATTTAATTGTTATAGTTTCATACTCTAAAGATATGCTCTTCTAAAATATTTAGAAGTGACTAATTAATTCCCCGATAAGCTTCTGTTGTTCTTTTGTAAATGGTAGCAACTTGCGGAACTTTCTTGATCTTTGAGCATTTTTATATGCAGTCATTGTTGATATATTAAATTCTAATTTCTTATTATGGCTTTTATCATATAATACAAAGTAGTAATAAATAGCGAAGTATTCGTCGGATTGAATATTATATGTTACTTTATCATGTTTTGTCCATGCAAATAAAGAACTTAACCGCTTGTCTGCCAAATCAAATTTATAGGTGTTTTGAATTCCTTTGCCTTTTTCTCCTTGATATACTTCAAAAAAAGAATCTCCTTCTTTGATAATGAGAAAAAGGGACTGGCCGATAAAATAACCGCCATAAGCGTAACCGGTTAAAGTCTTTTCCAAATTATTATCGGTGATAATTTCTTTAATAATTCTCCTACTAGCCTTATATTCATCATAAATATTAATAGTCTGGGCATTAGCTAACCCAAACGACCAGATTGAAACTACTAAATATATCAATAAAGTGTTTAAAAGTAACTTCATATGGTGATTTTATTTAAACCCCGTTATGCTTGCCTCAATGCAAATAGACTCTTACTCTGATTATTTATTTGAATATTCTACATCCTCAAAATGAGTAGGAATATTTATTAATTTGCTAAAATCAACCTTCCACATATCCAATTCATAAAGTTTGTCATCTTCATCTAAATATAATGAAGCTACGACCAATACTCCATCAGTATCCCTAAATTGGCATTCACTAACTTGCGAGCCAAAATGTCGTACTTTATTAAGTGTATCACAAGGAAATAAAGCCAAACTTCCCATTCCTCCGTCTTCTAAAGAGGCCACTAATAAATCATTCTTCCAATCGGGAGAAATAACTTTAATTGATCGATGTATCAGTTCTTCTAAAAGAATTTCTTCTTCTATATTTAATTTTCTGATATTATTTAGCTTCATGTATTGTGTTTATAATAGTTATGTTGTATCCCTTTTTCTACTTGTATTAGAATGAATACTACTTTTGATTTTTACATATTTCTATTAATTTATCACAAATGTTTTGCATCTCTTCAAAATGTCTTTGATTGTATGGGTCGTAACTTAAACCCATATAATCAACAAGTATTTTTTCCAGATGATTTATTAGCTTCTGACGGTCTTGAGCATAATGGATAATCATAGGAATATATTCCTTATATTCATCCATAGCCATTTCTCTTCCAACTCCAATAGGATCCCACTTTGTTAAAATATCATTTACTTTGTTCGTAAGTTCATTCATAATATGAACATTTTTATAACTTAAATACCGTAAATTGTCGAAATACAGATGTTGTTTTTCATCATTCAATTTGTATTGTTATGGACTAATTATTTTAATGTCATTAATTAAAATGGAATAAAAGCCCCCTTGCCTAGACTTTTTCTCTGTATTTGATTTTGTTTAACTTTTATATTATTGACCATTTTTTTATTACTCTAATGTCTATGTAATTATAGTCAATTTTCAAGTCTATTGATCCTATAAATTAAACTTGTCACAAATAAACCTTGCCGGATTATTTCAATACAAAATATATGTTCACAACAAAAATATAA
>NZ_CAXSVC010000017.1:0-131233 GCF_964240755.1 Bacteroides sp. HPS0048
TATCTTTCGTAGTTAACATTTATTAAAGCAATATTCTGCGGAAACATTTGGTTTTAATAGAGTATACGAGGAACGGGGCGATCCTCTACGAAGAACAAACAGACAATACATAAGATATTACAGAATGAAAAGAAAAAAAATAATCATCAATATTAATTGTAAATATAAAATCCAACAATACAATTAACAGAACTTTTAATCGGACTTCTCAAAGGCCAGGGTATACACTTTTACAAACTATATCATTGCCAGTTATTCACTTTCACTCAACTTATAGTTTTTCTTCCCTAATATATTCGGGTCTTTTTATATAATATATCCATTTTATTAGAGTATTTAATAAAATATTTAATTAAATACTTGCAAGTTTATAATTTTATTGTTTTATTTGCCGAAAAGATTGAGACATTCTTAGAAAAACAGGTTTCTAATCTCCTATAAATAGAAGATTAGAAAAAGGATGCACAAAGAAAGTGCAACAAACTACTATCCATTAGAATATATACTATTTTTAGAAAACCAATAATCTGTACAATCATAAAAACCAGGAAATATGAAAATCAACAATCGGAGGGAATTTTTAAAGAAATCAGTATTGGCAGGCACCGCCGCTATTACCTTACCGTCATGGCTCTCTTCATGCATTTCAAAGGAGCGAGAAACTACAACTGACGAAATCCGGAACAAACTCATCGTTCCCACAAATAATGCACTAAAAATAACCGGAACTTTTCTGGATGAAATATCTCATGACATCCCTCATCAGAACTGGGGAGAAAAAGAGTGGGATGCCGATTTCCGACACATGAAAGCAATTGGTATAGATACTGTCATTATGATCCGCTCAGGATATCGTAAATTTATTACTTATCCATCTGAATATCTGATCGGTCAGGGTTGCTATAAACCTTCGGTCGATCTTTTGGATATGTATCTGCGACTGGCTGATAAATATGGTATGAAGTTCTATTTTGGCTTGTACGACTCCGGAAGATATTGGGACACAAATGATCTCACCTGGGAAATAGAACACAACAAACATGTAATTGATGAAGTCTGGAAAAATTACGGAGAGAAGTATAAAAGCTTTCAGGGATGGTATATCAGTACGGAAATCAGCCGGAAAACCAAAGGTGCAATCGGCACATTCCACGCATTAGGAAAACAATGCAAAGATATTTCAAACGGACTGCCTACGTTCATATCTCCATGGATTGACGGAAAAAAAGCTGTACAGGCTTCAAGCGCCATGCTCAGTAGGAAAGATTCAATTTCAGTGAAGGAACACGAAGAAGAATGGGATGAAATATTTGCCGGAATCAGTGATGTAGTAGATGCTTGCGCTTTCCAGGACGGACAGATAGATTATCATGAACTGGATGCCTTCTTTGAAGTAAACAAAAGACTGGCCGATAAATATGGATTGAAATGCTGGACAAATGCCGAATCTTTCGACAGAGATATGCCTATTAAGTTTTTCCCTATTAAATTTGATAAATTACGACTTAAACTTGAGGCAGCTCAAAGAGCCGGATACGATAAAGCCATAACATTTGAATTCTCTCATTTTATGAGCCCGCAGTCAGCTTATCTCCAGGCCGGGCATCTGTATGATCGCTATAAAGAATATTTCGATATCAAATAATAAGCAGAAATGAACCAATCAAAAACAAATATAGGATATATCATATTTCTATCGGTAGTGGCCGCTTTAGGAGGTTTCCTATTCGGATATGACACAGCCGTTATTTCAGGAACAATAGCACAGGTATCACAACAATTCGGGCTAAACACCCTTCAGGCCGGATGGTACGTAGGTTGTGCGTTGATAGGCTCTATCGGTGGTGTCGCCTGCGCCGGAATTCTAAGCGACAGAGGTGGCCGGAAAAACACAATGATTCTCTCGGCCATACTATTTTCGGCATCTGCCATAGGTTGTGCGTTAGCATCCTCCTTCAATGAACTGGTGATATACCGTATTATCGGTGGAGTCGGTATCGGTGTCGTTTCTATTATTTCACCATTATATATATCCGAAGTATCCGTTCCCCAATACCGGGGACGACTGGTATCATTATACCAATTAGCCATAACCATCGGTTTCTTAGGGGCTTATCTGGTCAATTACCAATTAGTGCTTGGAGCCGATGCCGCTGCCCAATCGAGTAACCAATGGATCGTTAAAATCTTTTCAGACGAGATATGGAGAGGAATGTTGGGTATGGAAACAGTTCCGGCATTACTCTTTTTCTTAATCATTTTCTTTATTCCCGAAAGCCCCCGTTGGTTGGTCCTTAAAAATAAAGAAATGCGGGCAAGTCGTATTCTGCAACGAATTTATGGCAGTAAAAGCGAATCCGAGGTACAGATAAGTGCCATACGGCAAGTTGCCGGCGGAGAATCCAAGTCCGAATGGTCTCTACTTTTGCGGCCCGGTATACTCAAAGCAGTAATTATCGGGGCATCCATCGCTATCTTAGGGCAATTCATGGGAGTGAATGCCGTACTTTATTATGGCCCGTCTATCTTTCAGGAAAGTGGCCTCTCCAGTGGAGATTCTCTTTTCTACCAGGTGTTGGTGGGAATGGTTAACATGCTCACTACCGTACTGGCATTGGTTATCATCGATAAGGTCGGACGAAAGAAACTCGTTTATTATGGCGTTTCGGGAATGATAATCTCGTTAGTGCTTATTGCATTTTACTTCATCAAAGGAGCCGAATTGCAAATACCAAGCACTGCATTATTGATATTTTTCCTAAGCTACATATTCTGTTGTGCCATATCCATATGTGCTGTTATCTGGGTACTTCTATCCGAAATGTACCCTATCAAAGTCCGGGGACTGGCTATGTCCATTGCCGGATTCTCGCTTTGGATCGGAACATTCCTCATCGGACAACTTACCCCCTGGATGCTACAGAACCTTACTCCGGCGGGTACATTCCTCATCTTCGCAGGCATGTGCGTTCCATACATTCTGATTATATGGAAATTAGTTCCCGAAACCACCGGAAAAAGCCTCGAAGAAATAGAAAAGAACTGGAATGAAAAATAATTTAATAAATAAAATATATGTAAATAAAACCTAACTATTTATTATTCACGCACATATTCAAGTTCCGTGATAATAGGAAGATGATCTGACAATAATGAGTGAACCGCCTGGGTTCGTACTACTCTCCACCCCTTTTGAGGACGGGCGTATAGATAGTCAATTTTTACTTTAGGTTCCCAGGCGGGAAAAGTTAAAGCCGAATCGGTTGCATCCCACCAATGACGAGCCATAATTTTCTTTATGACTTTAGAATTGGGTTCAGCATTAAAATCTCCGCCAATTATCACAGGATAAGAAGAAGTTTTAAAATAATCAGTGATGTATTGTGCTTGTAATTCGCGAGTTTTCTCGTCTGTCACATCCAAATGGGTGGCTGCAAAAAAGATAGTATCTGATTTCCCAACCTCAAACAATCCTTCAAGAAGAGCGCGAGGTTCCGCCCCTTGAGGATTAGGCAACATTAATTTGTTTACACTTATATAAGGATGTTTGGAAAGTATTCCAATACCGTAATAACCACCACTGAAATGAATCGTTTTTCCATAGAGTCCGAACATATTTGTTTTTCCGGCCAATTCAGAGAGCATATCTCTGCCGTTTTGATGAGGCGCAAGTGTCCGGTGGGTATTTACATCCACCTCTTCAAGAGCTACGAAATCAGGTTGAAAAGCTTTGATGTGTTCCGCTAACTGATCAATAGTTGCAAGTTCACCGAATCTCAGATTATAAGTCATCACCCTGAGTTTCAAAGTGTCCTGAGCATTTATATTCAAAGTGGATAAAAGAATGAGAATAAAAAATAATTTTTTCATGGCATACTCGATTTTGGAAACAAATATATTATTAATATTTATTTTTAGTTACTAATATTGCAATTTATTAACGCAAAAGGATGAAAAGGGCAAGTAATTATCAAATAATTGCATTTTGCAATGATAACTTTAAATTTTAAACGAATTTCAAGTTACAAATGAATTAAGAAACCCGATAAAATCAGATTTTTCAATCCAATAAGACTAAAATAAATAATATTTTTAGAGAACCATCGCAATTATCATACAAATCCGTTTTTTATGAAAAAACAAAACGATATAGAATCTTTTATTTCCGGCAATAGAGAGACCTTTGAATCACTCTACAACAGTTATGTAGGAAAGATTTTCAATTATATAAATTCGTTTATATATGACTCAGACCTGGCGAAAGATATTACTCAAAACACGTTTCTCCAATTATGGGATTCACGATCAAATCTCGATGTGAATGGCAATATTGAAGGCTATATATATTCTATTGCCCGAAATTTATTATTCCGTGAAATACGCCGTCTCAATATCTTTAAAAGTTATGCCATCAAGGTACAGGAAACCGCCAAAGAAGAGGAAGAATCGGACATAGAAGAAAATTTATCACGCGATATGATAGAACAACAAATTCTTTCTCTATTGGCCGAACTTCCGGAAGCACGTCGCAGAATATTCCTGATGAGATGGAGCAAAGGACTGTCTAACAAAGAAATAGCACAGGAACTTTCTATTTCAGAAAAAACCGTTTCTACCCAAATACATCGTACGATTAGTTTTCTTAAGTCCAAAATGGGCTCTGCTTTCATGATCTTTATTTCAGTATCTTCGATAAATTTCTAAAATATTTCATTTTCTTGTAATCCTTTTGTGGGAGCTGTGGATATATACTATAAATAACCACAGAAGATGAAGATAGAACGCATAAAACATTTAATCACGAACCTGCTCACAGGCTCTTCTTCAACATCCGAACGTGCTGAACTGGCCAAATGGATGAATTCTGAAGATGCCGAACGCAATAGCAGGGAAGCATGGGAAAGTGCCTCCGAAGATATTGATGAATCGCTCAAAAGTGAAATATGGAATAACATTCAGCTAAAAATCAAAGGAGCCGTTTCTTCCAAACCTGTATCGCCCAAACATAGCATCAAACGTCGTATTTACTCCATTCCAGGAGTTGCTGCCGCTATTGCAATTATAGTATGCTCAACATTTACTGCATACTTACTATACAATAATTTTGCAGAACATCAAGAGAATATGGAGAGTAACATCTATACTTTTGAAGTGGAACCGGGCCAAAAAGGGAGTATGCGCTTAGCAGACGGTACCATAGTACATTTGAATTCTGCATCTAAGATATCATTTTCCGGTAATTACAATTCCGAAGAGCGCATGGTAAGTCTTAATGGGGAAGCTTATTTTGAAGTAGCCAAAAATCCTGATAAAAGATTTGTTGTAACATGTAACGGAGTAGACATTGAAGCTTTAGGTACTGAATTTAACGTAAAAGCATATCCTACTGACAGCCTTATTACTACTACTCTTGCCAAAGGAAAAGTCAAAGTCTACAACAACAAAGAGAGTGTGACTCTTCTTCCTAACGGAGTAGCTACTTATAATCTGAAACGACAGACTATCAAAGCATCAGTAACTGATGATATTTCAATCGCCAATTATTGGAGAACAGGACAGCTTGTTTGTAATGCCGAACCCTTGTCTTCCATTGCGCAAACCATCGAAAGGATGTATAACGTAAAAATCAATATTAACGATGCAAAGCTGAGAAATATGAAATTCACCGGTACCATTCAGAATAACTCATTAACTAATGTCCTATATGTGATGAGCCTGAGTTATCCGCTGACATATACAGTAACCGACTCTGTAATAACAGTCTCTGCCCAAAAGAATATAATAAAAAAACATAGATAAAAATAAACCAGTTAACAAATTAAGCCTATGAAAAATAATAATTTAAAACCGTTTAAGCTGTTATGCCTGTTAGTGTTATTAGTTATAACCTATCCGGTTCACGCACAGCATTCTGTTAGTATTGCCGATAAAACAATTGCACAGGCAATCAAAATAATTGAGGGAGACACCGGTTATAAGTTCTTTTATGCAGAGAACTTACCGGATTTCACTAAAAAGGTCAGTTTCAAAACAGAGAATAAATCCATTGAAACCATACTCAATAGTTTATTCAAAGATACCGAAATTGCATATATTATTAAAAGTCAGAAACAAATCATCCTGTCAAAAAGGAGTACACAATCAAACCCTCAATCGGTCGGAAAAATTATAATTAAAGGTCAGGTAAAGGGAAGTGACGGTGAAGCTTTGATAGGAGCTTCCATCATATCCGACAACAACGTTGGAACAATCACGGACATTGACGGTAACTATGAGTTACAATTAGAAAAACCGACTACACTAACTTATACGTATATAGGTTATACTCCGCTAAAGATTAAGGTAAACAAATCTGAAATCAAGAACATCATTCTGGATAGTTCCAATGTTCTTCTTGACGATGTAGTAGTCGTAGGATATGGTACCCAAAAGAAAATAAATCTCACGGGATCAGTACAAAGTGTGAACAGCGAAGATATTCTCAGACGAAGTGTTTCTACAGGCTCCGCTGCACTACAGGGTGTAATCCCCGGACTTACTGCCATTCAATCATCTGGTCAACCGGGAGCAGACAATGCCTCTATCAAGATTAGAGGGTTGGGCTCACTGAACTCAGCAACCTCTCCATTGATATTAATCGACGGGGTAGAAGGTGACATGAACCGCATCGATTTGAATTCGGTAGAATCAATTACTGTATTAAAAGATGCAGCTTCTGCCTCCATCTATGGTTCAAGGGCTTCAAATGGGGTAATATTGGTTACCACAAAACGAGGTTCCGAAGGAAAAGTGAAACTAACATTTAATGGCTATATGGGTTATAATAAACCAACCACACTGCCTACGCCTACAAACGCCATCGAGTACATGCAGGCAGTAGATGTGGCACGTGTCAACGCAAGCCAAGAACCATTATACACCCAAACCATCGATATTTATAAAAACGGGGGTGTAGACAACATTAATTATTACGATACGGATTGGCGAAAAGAAGTAATCAAAGACCACGCAACCACCCAAAATTATTCTGTTAGTATCAGTGGCGGTAACAATATAACAAAACTTTTTGCTACAGCAGGATATTATGCACAAAACGGCCTTATCGATAATAACAAATTCACACGAACTTCTTTACGCGTAAACACAGACACCCAAATTAATAAATGGATGAAACTCGGAGTAGATATAGGCATACGCCAGGCTACTGCTAAATCTCCCGTAATGGATACTCCCGCCAATATCATAGGCAAAGCCCTGACCATGACCCCCATCATGTCGGGCATCAACGCCGATGGTACATGGGGGTATGGCATTAACGGAACCAATCCCATTGCTATGGTACAAAGCGGATGTACAACAAATAGTATTGCTCCCGAATATACTGCAAGAACAACTTTGTCTATCGATCCCTTCAAGGGCTTCAATATTTTCGGAGCATATTCATGGAAACGCGCAGATGGCGAAACTAATGCATTTGTAAAACCCTATCAGGTATACGAAAGTGGCGTATCAAAGGGAGAATTTCCAACGACAGGATCATCAAAATCAGAACATAGAACAAAAACAGTTACCAAACAATATAATCTGCAGGGAACTTATGAAAAGAATTTCCATAAGAACTACCTGAAAGCGTTAGTTGGATTTCAAAGCGAAGAATTACATAACACTTATCTGTTAGCCGGTCGTAAAAATTATTATTACGATGGATATGAAGAACTTGTAAATGGTGACGTTAGTACCGCATCGAATTCCAGTTCAAAATACGCATGGTCTATGCTGTCATACTTCTTTAGACTAAATTATGCATACAATGACAGATATCTGCTCGAAGTCAACGGTCGCTACGATGGTACTTCAAGATTCAAGAAAGGACATCGCTGGGGTTTCTTCCCTTCGGTATCCGCCGGATGGAGAATATCCGAAGAGAACTTCTTTGAATCGGCTAAAAGTGTAGTAAGCAATCTGAAACTAAGAGCCTCCTATGGAGAATTAGGTAACCAGGCTATCAGTGGCTATTATCCCTATGCTTCATCTATAGGAAGCACTACCACCTATGGATATTGGTTTGATAAAGAGCTTGCTGCCGGTGTCGCACAGATTCAGTTGGCTAACGAAGCAATAACCTGGGAAAAATCAAAACAAATTAATGCGGGTATCGATATTGGTATGTTTAATAACCGTTTGAATGCAACCTTCGATTATTATATAAAAAATATCACAGACATGCTTCAGCAATTCCCCGTTCCATTGTTCGTAGGAATGACGGCTCCATGGGAAAACGCCGGTTCGATGAGAAACAGCGGTTGGGAACTTTCGCTATCCTGGCAAGACCGTATCGGTAGTGTAAACTACTACGTCAAAGGAAATCTTTCTGATGTAAAAAACAAAGTAATAGACTTATATGGGAAAGAGTACGTAGGCACTACAACAATCACCAAAGAAGGCGAAGAATATAACTCATGGTACGGATACGTTGCCGACGGTTATTTCCAAAGCCGGGAAGAGATCAACAACTCTCCCGTATACGGTGGTAATCCCAACAATATAAAACCGGGATATATTAAATATAAAGATATCAGCGGTCCGGATGGAGTTCCCGATGGAAAAATAGATAATTACGACCGTACGATACTCGGCAACTCTACTCCGCGATATGAATTCGGACTGACATTAGGCGGCGATTGGAAAGGTCTTGATTTCTCCTTGTTCTTTCAGGGAGTGGGTAAAAGAGATGTATATTACTCCGGAGCAGGGGCACGTGCTTTATCCGGCAATTACACGATATATAAATATCAACTGGATTATTGGACTGAGGACAACCCCCATGCAAAATTCCCGATTTTACTTGAAGATCCCAGCGGAACCAATCCAAACAATATGATATCAAGCTTCTGGGTAAAAAGCGGAGCCTATTGCCGCCTGAAAAATATTGTATTAGGATATACGCTGCCGCAAACATGGATACAGAAAGCTGCGCTATCCAAAGTGAGAATTTATGCAAGTGCACAGAATCTGTTTACCATAAAAAACAACTTTTACGAAGGTTTCGACCCTGAAAACAGTATCGGATCAGGCGCAAGCTGCTATCCGTTGAACAAGACATTTATATTCGGACTCAATGTGGAATTTTAATTGATGAAAAAGATGAAAAAGACAACCTTATATAATTTAATAGCTACGTTTTTTATCACGATGGGTGTTAGCTCATGTGCCGATTTTCTCGACCAGGAAAACCCTGCCTACGATGCCGAAGGATTCTATGCAACCGAAGCAGGATTGAAAGAAGGCGTTACCGGTATTTATCCTCTTTTGTATTTCGATATGAACTGGGCAGTACCTGCATGTATTGTGCTCGACCATTATACGGCATACGGACTCGAACAAGATGAAAATAGTTCGATTGGTGCAGGGGGAACGTTAAATCCCGACAATGGAAAGATTCAGGCGTTCTGGACCGGAGAATATCAAATAGCCGCCCGTGCCAATTCTGTAATTTACGGTGCCAAAGATGCCGTAGCAGGAATGAGTGATGCGGCCAGGCAGTATTATGCCGAAGCACGCGTACTAAGGGCTTATGCTTATTATAATCTTATATCGGCATTTGGCGATGTACCTTTCTTTACTGCTCCTGTAACTATCGATGAGTACAAGGTAGGACGTACTCCAAAAGGAGAGATTATCGATTTTCTGATAAAAGACCTGAACGATGCTGCCGATTATCTCCCGTGGACCGCAGCCCAACGGGGACGGGTAGACAAAGCCGTCGCATACGGATTAATAGCACGTATAGGATTATTTGGTGGAAGCTTTAATGTAGAAAATAAAGCCGCCGAGTACTTCAGCATAGCCGCCGATGCAGCAAGTAAGGTGATCGGTAAACGTAAATTGGCACCCAAATTCTCCGACTTGTTCAATCTGACCGGCCAGGCTAAGAGTGAAGTCCGAGACGAACTGTTATGGGAATTAATGTATTCTACAAACGGAACGAAAAAATTGCATACAGTAGGTTATGGACATTCATCGCGTAACTATGCATCATCGGTACGTTTCCCGAGTTCTCTGATTGTAGATACTTACGAATGTATCGATGGAAAACGTATAGACGAATCTCCTCTTTATGACCCGAAACAGCCTACCTTAAACAGAGATCCGCGTTTTAATGCCACATTAGCAGGACATGGTGACACAATAAACTATACCATTACCGACGGCAATAACCCTCAAAAACTTATTCTAAACATTTATGATGATAAAACCCGGTTCTATCCCCGTAGAAACGCCTGGTATACCGCACCGAATGTAGATGTCACTTCTACCAGCCCCTCACTTGTGAACAGTGGAGTAGGATATTTATGGCGCAAATATGCCGATGAAAATACCGAATTGCTGATGAGTTCTTCAAGCAATCTTATTCTGATGCGTTACGCCGAGATACTCCTTTCGTATGCCGAAGCCAAAATTGAACTCAATGAGTTGGACGAATCGGTATATTCGGCCATTAACGAAGTACGCAAACGCGCCGGAATGCCGGAGGTTTCGACAGACAGGAAAGGAGATCAAAACAAAATGCGACAGTTAATACGACGCGAACGCAAAGTTGAATTGGCGCTCGAAGGATTACTCTTCGTTGATGTTCGGCGCTGGGGTATAGGTGATATGCTTAACGAGCATCCCTCTTACGGACAACCTAAACCGGACATCAGATATGAAGGATTAGAGCCAACTGATATTCCTGATTTTAAGACAGACGAACGGCACGACCTTAATGATATTCCTTCATATGAGGCTTATAAAGACAAACTCAGGGTGCGCGACAGAAACAGATATTGGGATCCGAAATTCACATGGTGGCCTATCCCACGTTTGGAAACAGACCGCGACCCGAATCTTACTAACCCTGATTATTGATAATCACCATATAATACCCGTAAACTCATAGATTATGACGAAAAGTTGTTTAATATCTATTCTTGTCTCTCTCGTAAGCTTAACTGCATCGTGGGGCCAAGCCAAAGGTACGCAAATTACCGAAACCGACTCGACCGTGACACTCCGGAATAGCAAAGTGAGAGTTGAATTTCCTAAGGGCGAAGCTTTCGATATCTCGAAACTCACCCTTAGCGGAAAAGAATTAATATTGGGCAAAGGATATAATACTGTTCCGTGGACACTCACCTATAAAGGTCCCCAAGGAGAAAATCCGGTGCTTTTCCCTTCTCATGGAGAATATACCGGATGGTCGAAAGGAACAAAAAACGGTAATACTGCCATTGCTTTCAAGTGGAACATGAGACTCACTTACAATGATTTGGTCCCGGTGGTAATGACTGTTTCTGTTCCTGACGATTCAGAACTTATCTATTGGGATATCCAGGCGGGAACTCCCGAAGGTTGGTTGATAAGTAATACCCAGTTTCCACGCGTAACCGTAACGCGTCCTGATGATGCCAAATTAATCACCTCAGCAGGCTGGGGTGCGGAGTACGAGCTGAAGAATCCTCAGGTGTATTCTTCAAGCTACCCTTCGGTAACCGGTTCTATGCAGCTCCTGCTTCTTCACAATTCAGACGGTTCAGTCTATTACGCTACCGAAGATAAAGAAGCTTGCGGCAAAGACTTCAGAGCTGCCGTAGGCGAAAAGAGTGTTACTCTATTAACAGATATTGTAGCTTCCGAAGGTTGGTCGGACGATACAACCGAAACATTTACTGTTCCATGGTCAACAGTTATCGGATATTCAAATATCGGTTGGCAAGATGCCGCAACGAAATGGTACCGCCCTTTCACTTTTACTACCGAATGGGGAAGTAAACCTTTGGCATCCCGTAATATACCACAGTGGCTTTTGGATACCGATATCTGGATTAGAGCAAAAGGAGTAAACGACACCGTAAGAAGTGCCGTAAATAAAGCCATCGACCTGTATGGCAAAAACACCTTTGTTCACTGGTACTTCTGGCACCATTATCCTTATGATACGCATTATCCCGACTACTTCCCGCCAAAAGCCGGCTTTGCCGACATGATAGCCGAAGTAAGGAAAAGAGGTTGTCATACCGTTCCCTACATTAACGGCCGGTTGTGGGATCCTGACAGTGACAGCTATAAAACTCTGAACGGGGCTTCTGCCTCGTGCAGAAAACCAGACGGTACACTTTATACCGAAATTTACCCAACGTCACAGGTATTGAACACTGTCACCTGTCCCGCATCCGGACTGTGGCAAAACATCATAACCGATCTTGTAATAAAAATCCAAAAAGAGTTGAAAACAAACGGAGTATATATCGACCAGATAGCGGCAGCAGCCCCTCAGCCCTGCTGGGCTACCAACCATGGACATGCCTGTGGCGGAGGTGATTACTGGCATAAATCTTACCGTCATCTGATGGACTCTCTCCGTACTCATCACCTGGAACCGGGCAACATACTTATAAGCGAGGAAAATGCGGAATGTTACATCGATATGTTCGATTTGTTGCTTACGGTCAATTCTCCTCACAACGGCTGCAAGATTGTGCCTTTGTTCCCGATGGTTTATTCCGACAGGCTCATCACCTCGGCTTATACTTACTCTCCTACCGACAGAGTGAATCGTGGTGATTTTCTGTATCAAACCATGCAATGCTTTCTGTATGGCTCCCAATTAGGATGGGTAGATCCAACTTTGTTAATGAAAGACGAAGCCAAAAGAGAAGCTAATTTTTTAAAGACTCTTTCTACGTTACGCAAAAAACAACATGACGTTTTTGTTGGCGGAAGATATATAAAAGAAATCATACCGGAAGGAGATAATCCGTCAATAGATGTCCCCGGATTCGGAGAGATGAATGTTGTTGCCGGTTCCGAATGGCTCTCTTCTAAAGGTCAGAAAGTTCAATATTACGTGAATATGGACAGTGTCGATCATGAAATAGTATTGCCTGACCATAAAAAGATTACTGTAAAAGCCCTGCAAGGCATAAGAATAAATTTATAGAGTCATGAAAAACAGATATTCTTTACCATTATTTTTATTGAGTTGCCTCACATTCAGCTCTTTTGCTTCCAATACCTGGAAACTGCAAAATGTCGAATATCGTGTGGATACTTTATCGCACATAGTGATAGGTCCCGGAACTACCCAAACAACTTTAGCTCTGGAAGGACCGGTAAAGCTACGTGTGTTTTATACAACCACCGATATGACCAACCCGAATGTAAACCTGAAATTAATAATGGGGAAAGATAATCTGACAAGTAACGTAACCGTACCGAACATGCCGGCATCTCACAACGATCCCGAAAATATATATTTTGCCGGGGTGAATGCCGATTTCATTGGTGGTATGGGCCCTGTAGGTACAACTGTGGCAGATGGCGAACTCTATAAGAGTTATAAGGGAACCGGCTGGTATGCAATAGGTATTGATAAAGATAAGAAATTCTGTTCTGGTGCCCCCTATACGACATTTAAATTAGTCTCGCCAAATGCCGGACAGGCATCTATCAAAGCTGTCAATGCAGTACGTAGCGATAATGAACTGATATTATTCACTTCGCGTAAAGGAAGTACTACAGGTACCAAAGGTGCGGGAGTAGAAGTAGGAGCTGTACCTGTCGATGGCCCATTGAAAGCCGAGGGAACAACTAAAATGCGTGTCACCATTGCACCGGTCAAAGACGTTGGCAATATGTCAATCCCGGAAGGAGGGTTTGTCTTATCCGGTACAGGATTTACAGCAAATACATTAGCCAAAATGCAATTAGGTGAAGAGTTTGAAGTGACTCCAACCCTCTATTTTGACAACGTAGTGAAAACAGATATCATGGAAATGTGCGGCGGATGCCCGATACTCTTACAGGGAGGCAAAATCCTTGAAACGCAAGGTGCATTGGATCATCTGGCCAACCGGGAACCCCGTACGGCAATAGGCTATAATTCGGACGGGACAAAGGCCATACTGCTGGTTGTCGATGGTCGCCAAACAGGAGTATCGGTCGGTGTACCTTCAAAAGACCTGGCTGCAATCATGCTCAATCTGGGATGTACGGAGGCTCTGAATTTCGATGGCGGCGGTTCCTCTACTTTATATGTCAAAGAATTGGGAGTGGTCAATACACCAAGTGAAGGGAGCCTGAGAGCAGTCAAAAACGGACTGTTTATCACAACTCCCGTCACTGAGGACAAGGTAATAGCAGAAATTCGCTTTGCCGACTACGCTAAAAAAGTGGAACGCAATAGTTATTACTCTCCGGTGATATACGGCTACAATGCACAGGGTGTGTTGATTGATACGAATGTAAAAGGAATCATGCTTTCCTGCAGTGCGAAATTGGGAAAAGTACAAGAAAACGGGAGTACGGTACTGTGTAATGGTACAGGTACTCAACTACTAACAGCCTCTTTAGATGAATTGACATCAACAATACTCGTTACAGTAGAAAGTTCCGGAACAGGAATAACTTCCATAGCTGATGGAGACAAGGATGTAAATATCTACCCCAACCCCATAAGAACAGGAGAGCAAGCCCGTATCAATTTCAACGGAAGCGCAAAAATAAATATTTATAATGCTACCGGACAATTGGTAAACAGTTTTAATTGTGAAAATAGCGAAGACGCCGCGGTAACACTACCGACCGAATCGTTAAGCCCAGGGTTTTATATGATTTCAATATCAGGTGAAACATCCAATAAGATAGCCAAATTACTGATACAGTAATTCAATCAAAAATAGTTCTATTGTTTAACTTAAATTTCAAAGGTGATGAAAAAACAATTACTTACAGCAGCGTTAATGCTAACCGGCATGTTCGCTTTGACTCCTTCTGTTGCAGATGCGAAGTCTACTATGGATTCAAATCTTACTTTGTTATGGATGAACACGGATGTGGCTCCATTGACATTGGACGTACGCCAAGGTTTTGGTAGAGATGGAAAATTCTATCTTCAAAACAAGGCAGCCAAGACAATCGAAGTATGGAATGAAACCGGAAAAATCCAAGAAATTCCTTCCGGAGCAGGTACTAACATTACTTTCGATGATGCAGGAAACATCCTCGTACGTATCGGTACATTTCCTGATCCTTTTAACAAGGATATCAATGAATTGAGAATTATTCCTGCCGACGGCTCAGCAGCGATAGATATTGCATTAAGCGGTATCACAGGAGGACGTCTCGACTTTTGGGGACATGTTCAAGGCAACGTACTTGATAAGGAAACCGGCGGTATCATATACATGGGTACCACCTATTACCCCCAGCTGGTAGAAATACCTATCATAGACGGTAAACAAGATGTGGCCAACACATACACTTACACATATGCAAGCCCCTTCGAAGTCGCAGGAAACTTTGCCACTACTACGATCATCTCAGCTTGGGAAGGAAAAGAAAATGTGTCTATTTTAAGTCCGTTATTTAATAAGACGAATTGCAATTCCATCCAAAAATTATCATTGGATGAAGACGGAAACTGGTCGCACGACTCTTATTATATAACACCCCGCCACAGCGGATGCGCAGGATTCTATATCTTCAAACTCGGAGGACAAGATTACATCGTATATCCTTCCGGCTCAAACAACGCTGACGGCTTCACCGTATCAAAACTGGCTACGAAAGCTATCCCTGATGTTGAAGAGAGTGATGAATCGGTAAGAATAGCAACAAAATATTCAGAACAAAAAGATGATGGTAATCCCATGTATATCGGCAACGCTTTCTACGGAAATCATCTTTCGGCTGAAGCTATCAGCGAAACCCAGGCTCATATTTATCAATACTTCCCCAGTGGATACATTGCAAAATATTTATTCACAGTTGAAGGTGGTACCGGTGTTGCAAAAGTAGAAACTCCCAAAGCAACAATTATCGGTGGTAAGGGTGAAATAACCATCGAAGGTGAACCGACTTTTATCGAGGTTTATACCATTGGCGGTACTCTTATAAGCCGAAACGAACACAATGTTAAGTGCATTCCGGGAACATATATTGTTAAAACAGATAACAATGTAACTAAAGTTATGGTTAAGTAAATGCCATTCGTTCAAATATCATTTTCTTAACATAACCAGTTACACAGGATAACAGAGAGAAGAGGTTGTAGTATTTTCTTTCTACAGCCTCTTTTTATCAATCACATTTACCTAACTATAAGAAACCATCTACACCATGAAGAAAGCCATAATACCTATATTATACGCTCTCGTCTTTTCATTTGGCAACGTACTGGCCGGTAATAAGCCATTACCTAAAGATATAAATTCGATTATAAACCAACTTACTTTAGAACAAAAAGCCCGGCTTCTGGTAGGATGTACGGGTAGTGATAACGGCTTAAGCCACATGGTTGCAGGTTCCGCAGGATATACCTTTCCTATCGATTCTTTAGGCATTCCCTCCATCAACCTGGCAGATGGTCCGGTCGGTGTACGAATCACCCCTGTTCCATCGAATTGGAAATACATCATATATGATTCTCTGGGCATCCCCTCTACAGGCCCGGCAGAAAACCCGGTAAGCGGGAAATCCCCCTATCCAATTAAAAAATACACCTCTTATTGCACCTGTTTCCCCTCCACTACCGCATTAGCCGCCACCTGGAATAAAGACATAGCACGACTGGAAGGCAATGCAATAGGCGATGAAGCCAGGGCATATGGTGTCGATATCGTACTTACACCGGGAATCAATATCATGCGCAATCCTCTTTGCGGACGCAATTTTGAATATTTCTCCGAAGACCCTTACCTCTCAGGCATCATGGGAGCAGCCATGATTAACGGAATTCAGGACAAAGGCATTGGGACCAGCCTAAAGCATTTTATAGCCAATAATCAGCAAACCGGCAAACTCTATAACGACGCACGCATCTCACAACGCGCACTACGCGAAATTTATCTCAAAGGATTCGAAATCTGTATAAAAAACTCCGATCCATGGACCGTAATGGGTTCTTATAACAAAATTGGAGGTAAATATACTCAGGCTAATCCGGAACTACTTCAAACAATTCTTCGCGACGAGTGGAAGTACAACGGACTGATAGTGACCGATTGGTATAAAAAAAGGGATACCGCCGACCAGCTTAACGGTGGAACAGATTTAATGATGCCGGGAGAACAATCTCAAATAGACGAAATAATAGCCGGAGTAAAAAGTGGCCGGATCAGTGAAGCTACTTTAAACAAAAGTGTAAAATATACATTGGAACTCATTTTCAAATCTATTTCTTATAAAAACTGGAAGTATACAGAAGCTCCCAACCTTTCCGAAAATGCAGAATTAGCGCGTAGTATAGCCACCGAAGGAATGGTATTACTGAAAAATGACAACTCTTTTCTTCCCATACCCAAAGGGACTAAAATTGCTCTGTTCGGTGCTACTGCATACAAGTCTATTGCAGGCGGTACAGGTTCATCAAATGTAAATAAAGCTCATATTACTGATATATCTACCGGACTTGAAAATGGCGGCTATCAACTCAACAACAGATTGAAAGGAATCTACACAAAATTCGTAGAATTCCAGAATGATCTTCTTGATAAACACCCCCAAAGTACTGACTGGGAAAAATTATCTTATAACAGGACAGTCATTCCCGAAATGGATCTGACAAAGGCAGAAAATACCATCGAACAGGAAGCTAAAAATTCTGATATTGCACTAATCGTTATCGGTAGAGGCTCCGGAGAAGAATCCGACAGAAGGTTAGAGGGAGATTTCTATCTTACTCCCGAAGAAAAATTTATGATCGATAAAGTATCCTCCCAATTTCATGCCTTAGGAAAAAAAGTAGTTGTAGTAATGAATGTCTGCGGCGTAATGGAAATGAATTCCTGGAAAGAGAAACCGGACGCTATACTGCTGGCATGGTTTCCGGGGCAAGAATGTGGAGATGCCATAACAGATATAATTAGTGGGAAAGTAAACCCTTCCGGAAAACTCCCGATGACTTTCCCGACAGATTATTTCGATATTCCTTCTTCTAAAAACTTTCCAATGGTAGGAGAGACCAAGAGTGGCAAAAATTTCGATTATACCAATTATGAAGAAGATATATGGGTGGGCTACCGTTACTTTAATACAGTAAAGCAATCGATTGTTTATCCTTTCGGATATGGACTATCTTATACCAATTTCTCTTTCAGCAAACCCAAAATAGAAAGAAAAAATAATAAATGGATCGCAAATATTGAGGTGACCAATACAGGTAATGTATCCGGCAAGGAAGTGGTACAACTCTATATTTCTGCTCCTGAAACCTTCATTCAAAAACCCGATATAGAATTAAAAGCCTTTGGAAAAACCCGGGAGTTAAAACCCGGAGAAAGTGAAATAATAAAACTTCAGTTTACCGATTATGATATAGCTTCATTCGATGAAAACAATTCGCAATGGCTTACATCAAAAGGGAAATATCTCCTGTCTTTCGGTTCTTCAAGTAATGACCTTAAGGTTACCATTCCATTCAGTATCCGTAAAGATAAAACCTGGAAAGTGAATGATGTACTAAAACCCGTTGAGAAAGTAAACGTTATGAAACTCTCCATTAAATAACCGGTTTACAAAAACGATTACTACCATTATTGAAAAAAGTCATAACTGATAAAAAGAAAAGAATGTTTATCACAACACTTAAAAAAAAATATATAACACTTATAGTCATAATAAGTATCCTTACCGGAGTAAATACGACACTGGCAGCTTACCAGACTGATGTAATATCAGATATGGCTCTTATCTATCAGGGAGGTACTCATCGCCCCGAATGGACGGAAGACGAACTACGTCCCTATGTCATACATACTTTTGCCGATGGACGTATGGACTGGTTTTTCGACTCTTTTTTATTTTTTGAATTTACAGATAACTGGCAGATAGCATTCGGGTATAATTATGGAGCACGAAATGCCAGAAAGAGTGATTGGGAATGGTTACTCAACAGAATCTTTGAAAAAGGTAAATCCCTCGATGCATTGAATTCGTGTATCGAACATTATAAAACGATTATCGGAGAACCTCAGTTTAAACACAAAATAGTATTAGGGGTAGTATCGCCTATTACTGATCAAACCGATTGGGGAAGCCTTGATGGAGAAGTATTAAACTTTGCACATCGGAATGACCAGATAAAAGCTGCAAAATGGTACATTGACCAACTCACAGAACGATTTAACGAAGGAGCATACGAGAATCTCGAACTAACAGGGTTTTATTGGCTTGAGGAGAGCACTGCTAAATGCGGAGATTTACCAAAAGATGTAAGTGACTATATCCACCAACTGGATAAACGATTTTACTGGATTCCATACTGGAATGCTCAGGGGTATAACTTATGGAGAAAGTTAGGATTTGATACTGCTTTTTTACAACCGAATCATTTCTTTGACAAAGAGATAGCAGATGATCGCCTCCTTCAGGCATGCAATACTGCAAATAAATTCAATATGGGATTGGAAGTAGAGTTCGATAGTCGTGTATTATACGAAAACGAAGATTCATATTACAGTAGACTGGAGAGTTATATCAATGCTTTTGAAAAGAATAATGTCTTTGAAAATTCGGCAATAGCCTATTACTCAGGAACAAAAGGTATACTTGATATGTATCGTTCAAATTCTATCGAAAACACTCTTATTCTTGATAGAATAGCCAATCATATATTAAAAAGGCGTAGCCGGAGCGTAGGTATTGAAACTACCAATGACCCGAAGACTGATGTTATTGTGGCAGGGGGTATCGGAGAATTACGTATAGAGGGAATCGCCGAATCGATCAAGATATACACTATAAATGGAATACTTGTCAGTGAAAATACCAGAAAGCTACAATGCGCACCAGGTGTTTATATAGTAAAAATTGACGGAGAAACCAGAAAAGTTATTGTACGATAATAAACTAATAGAAACTTATTTATAAAAAGAACAAACATGAAAAAGATTTTATATTTCTTAGTGATACTAATCATTGTAGCTCCTATACATCTGATAGAAGCTCAAAATAGTCAAAAGAACAAGTATAAAACCAGTAAGATCAGAGATCTTGCATTAATATACCAGGGAGGTGTACAGAGAATCGACTGGACTCCTGATCAGTTTGTCCCGTATGTCACCCATCAGTTTGCCAACGGCACGAAAGACTGGTTATTCGATGGCTTTCTGTTCCTCGAGTTTGCCGATGGTAAAGGTCATAATTATGCCTATGGATATGCCAAAAAGCAGGCACGAAAAATAGAGTGGGAATGGCTTCTCGACAGGTTGTTTGAAAAAGGGAAAGCGCTGGATGCATTAAACCAGTGCATTGAAAATGAGAAAAAAAACATCGGAAAACCATCCTTCAAACATCAAGTCATTTTAGGAATTGCTATACCATTACCTAAACAAAAAGACTGGGGAAGCATCGATGGAAATCCTCTTGATTTTAATCAACAGTCTGACCAGGTTAAAGCAGCCCAATGGTATATAGACCAACTCATGACCCGTTTTAAAAAAGCTAAATACAAAAATCTGGAACTTGCCGGTTTCTACTGGGTAGATGAAGATATAGCAACCTGTAAAGATCTTCCTAAATATGTAAGTCAATACATCCACTCAAAGAAAAAAGAGTTTGTATGGATCCCCTATTGGAAGGCCAAAGGATACGAACAGTGGAAAGACTTGGGATTTGATATCGCATATCAACAGCCGAACCATTTCTTCACAAAGGATATCCCTGACTCCCGGCTGGACGAAGCTTGTGAACTCGCTTTGAACAATGGAATGGCTATGGAATTCGAATGTGACAGCAAGGCTCTTTACGATTGTGAGGATTCTTCGTATGACAGAATGTTAGCCTACATCGAGGCATTTGAGAAACACAAAGTATTTGAGACCTCTGCCATTGCATATTACACCGGAAGTAAAGGATTTATTGACATGTATAATTCTACTTCTCCGGAGGATAAGAAGATTATGGATCGCCTGGCACGTCATATTACTGCCCGTAGAAATATGAAAGCATTAACCAAATAGATGGACCGGATTATATTAATTATATGTATGTTTATTTCCCTATCGTCTTATTCTCAAAACAAACTGAGCATAATAACGAAGACAGGGGAAGATGTATATATATCTTCTATGATCGATGACCGTCATGTAATAAACTACTGGTTCAAAAAATGCATGGCCAATGACTTATTTACATTTTACCGTGTTTCCATTACTTCCGATTCCACTAATACTCAAATAGTAAATGAAACCTATAGCGATAATATAGGTCCATTTAACATTCTGGAAGGCGGTTGGTGTGGCGGTAACCATCTGTTCCTGGATGAAAAAACCCAAACAGCCGAAACATTTTCTATCAAATTGTATGCTGATGGGCGTAGTATCACTACTGATACTACGCTCAAAGCACATACAATTAAAATTGAAGTAAAAAATTACATTATTAACCCGCTCAGTGCAAAAGAAAGAGATAATCAGATATACTTCACCGATACGCTGTGCACTGAAAATGTAAACTACACAGTAAACGGTAATAGTATCCAGGTAGATTTATCCCATGATTATACCAATAGAATCCCGGTTATAATAGAAAAATATTATGGGATGCAATCTATGTTTAAAAACGAAAAACAACTTCTTACTCCTTCAGGTGAATATGCGTATTGGACTGATATAAAGAAAGTAAGCAGGTTCAAGAAAAAAGATTTCCCCCGGTTCAACCGATATATTGAGAAGGGAGATTCTTACTTTCAAGCCTCCTTTCTCCTCAATCGCAGTTTGGGAACACACAATGAACTTCCTGATGATGATGTTATTTTCATAGGTAATTCATGGACCAAATGCTATCATAAACTGATAGGAAACGTACCACGTACTGCCGGTGACTACGATTCATGGAGTGGAGTTTATACCTGGATTACGACACCACTACTCGACAATGAATCCTCATTCGCCTATGACGGATTTATTGATGGAAAAAGAGCTATCTTCTTCAGCAATAATATAAAAGGGAATTTTACCATTCCTTTCCCGGACAGTACAATATACAAGAAAATAAATAGTATAGAAAACTCCTCTGATTCTAAAATCAAAAGAAAAAACGGTTTTATTTATCTTTCTTGCAACTCACCGGGGAGTGTAATTATCTCATTGAAAAAATAATCTCAAATTTTAGAATATATGAAAAAGAAACTAACATTGATTTACTTAACAGGACTTCTTACAATCAGCATTACAAATGTAAATGCCCAGCCAAAGGTCGTCGCCCACCGTGGACATTGGGATACCGAAGGTTCAGCCCAAAACTCCATCAGAGCACTAATTAAGGCAGATTCCATTAAATGTGACGCATGTGAATTTGATGTATGGTTAACGGCCGATAAACAGCTTGTGGTAAATCATGATAATACTATAAACGGTTATGAAATAGAAACCACTTCCTCTGATACCATCCTCAGCCAAAAGTTAAAAAACGGAGAGCTCTTACCCTCATTAAGTCAATTCTTGGATGTTGCAAAACTTCTCACAGTAGATCTCGTACTGGAAATAAAACCTCATAAAAATAGAAAGCACGAAGCAGAAGCCGTCAGCATGGTACTCAACATGGTACAAGAAAAAGGTTTGGAAAATAGAACCTCATACATTACATTTTCCAGAAATGCTTTTGATGAGCTTGTAAAACAAACTAAACGACCGATTCTTTATCTGAATGGAGTAGCACCGGATGTATTAAAAAGTATTGGAGGCACAGGAGCCGACTATCATATTAATGTATTCAAAAAAAATCCCGAATGGATAAAACAACTTCATAATTTAGGGCTTGAAGTTAACATCTGGACAGTTAGTGATCCTGAAGGGATTCAATGGTGTATTGACAATGGTGCCGACTATATTACTACAAACAATCCCGAATTAGTACAGAAAATGATTAAAGAACACTATAAATAACAGCGGTATTAAACAGCAATTTTACATAGAAGATAGAAAAAAAATCATTTATAATGCAAAAATTACTATATTTGTGTTGGAGAGTAAAAACCAATGCATATAAATAAAGAACAGGAAACCTCATTTTCACCCTCAAACAGGCAAGAAAATCATCTTTGGATTGATTTTATTAACGGAGATGATAAAAGTTTCGAACTGATTTACAAGAAGTATGTCGGGGTTCTTTTTCGTTATGGCATTCAATTCACTCAAAACGAAGATATTGTAAAAGATGCTATACATGATGTTTTTGTCCGCATATATAAGAATCGCACACAATTGAAGAAAGAAGTTAATATCAAATTCTATCTTTTCACCGCTCTCAAAAACAGTCTGTATAACACATTCAAACGCGAAATGGTATTCGAGAAACTCGAAGAACAGGAATTATATAATATATTAGACCATTCAGATGAAAACAAAGCGTTGTCAAGTCTGGAACAGGAATCGACAAGAAAAGTAATTCTGCAACTAATGAACCAACTGACGGACCGGCAACGCGAAGTCATTTATCATCGCTTCATAGAAGAACTCTCTATGGAAGAGATAGGCATCCTGATGCAGATGAATACTCAGTCCGTACAAAATCTCATTCAGCGCTCATTAAAAAAAATGCGCGAAAGCCGGTTACCTCTTCATCTATATATTTCATTGATATACAAAGTTATAGATACTGTATAATCTATTCCCGTACAACCACTTTTTCACTTTTCATAAAAAAAATCACTTAAGGTGAGTATGTTTTCCGCTACCAATTGTATTCTGTATGTTACCGTAAACACAAGGAAAGGATTAAAGAATACATGAATTATAAAGGATACACCTATAAAGAACTACTACAGGATGATTTTTTCCTGGAATCACAGCTCACTCCAACAAATGAAAGTATCCGTTTCTGGGATACTATCATAAAGAATGACGAGGCATTAGCTTCTGAAATCAACCGGGCACAGGAAATTATTTGCAGAATACCTTTCCGGAAAAAAGAAATTTCAACAGATGCGCAGGATGAATTACTAAACAGAATTAATCAAAGCATTGAAGTTACTAAAAAGGAAAGGAGCAAAAAGCATTTATGGATCACTGTATCGGCAGCAGCAAGTATTGCATTATTCTGTATATTGGGTTGGACCTACTACAGTGATTTTTACTCAAATGATAATTTAATGGCTATTGAAGAAGTAGCAAAGCCCACCCAGTTCCCCTCAGAAGTACAACTCATACGAAGTAACAACAACGAGATGACTATCCAGGGAGAAGAATCCGTCATTCAGTATGATGAAAAGGGTACACTTTCTATCAATTCCGAAAAAGTGGCTACTAAAGAAAATGACAAACCGGAAAAAAAGCAATCAAAATTCAATCAGTTAATTGTACCACCATGCAAACGTTCATTCTTGGCACTCTCAGATGGGACCAATATATGGGTAAGTGCCAATAGCCGTGTCGTTTATCCGGAAATATTTGAAGACGATAAGCGAGAAATTTTTGTAGAGGGAGAAGTATATCTGGAAGTATCACCGGACAAGAAAAGGCCATTTATAGTAAAAACAAATCAGCTGGATGTAAATGTATTGGGAACAAGTTTCAATGTATCTGCTTATGAAGGAGACAGTAATACAGCAGTAGTGCTTGTCAGCGGAAAAGTAAATATTCATACCAAAAATAACCTGGAAGCAACACTCGCACCAAGTGATATGCTTTGCTTTGAATCCGGTAAGATTTCCCAAAGTAAAGTCAATACAGAAAATTACACCTCCTGGCGTTATGGTACTTATATGTTTGATAACGAAGAGTTTTCCAATATATTAAACAAACTATCCAAATATTACGGTCGGAAAATAGTATGGACGAAAGGAGTTGAAAAACTTCACGGATCGGGAACACTCAATTTAAAAGATGATATATTTAAACTGCTAAAAGGTCTGGAAGCTGCAGCACCAATAACCTTTACTCCAAAAAGTGATGAAATATTTGTAGATGTTAAACCCTAAAAAAAAAGTAAATTTATGATAACTTAGAAAAACACAATAACCCTAAAAAACCGGACGATACTGCAATATCATCCGGCTGTAGATTTCTAATAACTGGACTGACTGCAACCAGTCCAATTTTATTCAAACAAAAATCATTGTAAATGTATGAAAAACATATGTATAATTGGCAAAAACAGATGCCAATTAAATAAATTTATGAAAATCGGTCTTATAACTTTCTTAGCCACTACGTGCATAATCATCGACTCATTTGCAAACAGTAGCTATGCCCAGGCAACACATATTTCTATAGATGTTGAAAACACGACTTTAAAAGAAGTATTCAGAGAAATAGAAAGAAACAGTGAATTTGTAATTTTCTACTTAGAAGAAGACGTAGATTCCAATAGAAAAGTATCCTTAAAAGTCAAGAACCAGACAGTAGACAAAGTTCTTGACAAAGTATTGGCAAAAACCAATAATTCTTATCTGATAGACGACAAACAAATCTTTATTACTAAAAAGGATAAAATGGCTTCTCCGGGTATTCCGGCCGTCGCTCAACAAAAGATAACCGTGAAAGGCGTGGTAACAGATATAAACGGCGAAAAGTTACCCGGTGCTACCGTTGTAGTAGAAGGTACTCCCAGGGGAGCTATTACAGATATTGACGGTACTTACACTATCGACGTAAATAAGAATGAGAAACTTACTTTTTCTTATCTTGGAATGGCGAGCCAGACAATTGCTGTCGGAGATAAAAAGATTATCAATGTAACACTGAAAGAAAAGGAAGATATGCTGGAAGAAGTAACAATCGTTGCTTTTGGAAAGCAAAAAAAGGAGAGTGTAATCTCCTCCATTCAGACAGTACATGTCAAAGACCTGAGAGTTCCCTCCAGTAATCTGACAACAGCCCTTTCAGGACGTATAGCCGGAGTCATTTCTTATCAGACGAGTGGTGAACCGGGACAGGACAATGCGGAATTCTTTATCCGTGGTGTAACCTCTTTTGGCGCAGGAAAGGTAGACCCGCTTATCCTGATTGACAATGTGGAAGTATCTTCCAATGACCTGTCACGACTACATCCGGACGATATTCAAAGTTTCTCTATCCTGAAAGATGCTACGGCAACTGCTTTGTACGGTGCTCGCGGTGCAAACGGTGTAATCCTCGTTACAACCAAAGAAGGAAAAGAAGGGAAAATAAAAGTCTCCTTCCGCGTAGAAAATTCCTTTTCTTCACCCACCAAGAAAATAGAGATGGCAGACCCCATCACTTATATGCGGCTTGCCAACGAAGCGGTAACCGCCCGGAATCCCCTGGCTCCGGTACCTTACTCAAACAGCAAAATCGATAATACCATCCGCGGAACAAATGAGTATGCGTATCCGGCAGTAGACTGGATGAAGATGTTGACCAAAGATGTAGCCATCAATCAAAGAGCCAATCTGAATATTTCGGGAGGTGGTAAAGTAGCCCGGTATTACATTGCAGGTTCTTTTTCTCAGGACAATGGTATTCTGAAAGTAGACAAGCGCAACAACTTTAATAATAACATCAATCTGAAAAAGTATCTGATCCGTTCTAATATAAACATCAATCTGACCAAAACGACAGAAGCAATCGTTCGTGTACATGGTACTTTCGATGATTATTCGGGGCCTATCAGAGGAGGCAGCGAAATGTACAGGAATATTCTGAATGTAAGCCCCGTACGTTTCCCTGCTTATTACGAACCGGATAAAACCTATGCCGGTACTACACACATCCTGTTTGGTGGTAATGAGGGGGTGCAATATATGAACCCCTATGCCGAAATGGTAAAGGGCTACAAGCAGGAAAGCAAAACAGTAATGATGGCCCAGATGGAATTGAAACAGGATTTTGGAAAATGGGTAAAAGGGTTGACAGGCCGCTTGTTGGGTAATACAATCCGTACTTCCGGTTTTGATGTAACAAGAGCATACAGCCCGTTCTACTATGAATCAACCTATGACAGACTCACAGATAGTTATACCCTGACAGAACTAAATCCGGACACTGGTGAAGAATTTATCAGCTATAATCCGGGAAGTAAAACGGTTATCAGTTCATTCTATGGAGAAGCTTCTCTTGCTTACAATCGCGATTTTAAAAAGAATGCAGTAAGTGGTATGTTAGTAGCCATTGCGCGTAACTCGCTGACAGGTAATGCTTCTACTCTTTCCGAGTCTTTACAGAAAAGAAACCTGGGATTATCAGGACGTTTTACCTATGCATACGACTCCCGTTACATGGCAGAGTTCAACTTTGGATATAATGGCTCGGAGAAGTTTGACAAAGGGCACCGCTGGGGATTTTTTCCTTCATTCGGACTTGGATGGTCTATCTCCAATGAAGACTTCTGGACAGACAATCTGAAAAAAGTTGTATCCAAACTCAAATTACGTGCCACATACGGTCTGGTAGGTAATGACGAAATCGGAAAAGAGAGTCAGCGTTTCTTCTATCTTTCACAAGTAACCATAGGTGGCGGAGATAGCTTCAGCACCGGATACGAATTTAACGGAAGAACCCGTAAAGGAGTAAAAATCAGTAATTATCCCAACTCCGAGATCGGATGGGAAATAGCTTACAAAACAAACCTCGGTGTTGAGTTCGGACTGTTTGACGGAAAGGTAGATATCATGGCTGACTTTTTCAAAGAACGCCGTACCAACATTCTCCAGTCCAGAGAAGATATTTCCACTTCAATGGGACTATGGGCTACTCCGGATGTTAATGTGGGAGAAGCGAACGGTAAAGGTATCGATATATCAATAGATTACAACCACTCTTTCCATAAAGACTTGTGGATGGTAGGACGAGCCAACTTTACATATGCCAAATCTACCTACCGCTTCTATGAAGAACCTGATTATAGTGCCATTCCCTGGAAATCAAAAATGGGTATGCCTATTTCGCAGAAATGGGGCTATGTGGCCGAAAGACTTTTCATCGATGATGCAGATGTTCAGAACTCTCCCCGGCAGGATTTCGGTGAATATCTGGCAGGCGACATCAAATACAAAGACATCAACAATGACGGTGTTATCAATGAAATAGATATGGTACCCATCGGATATCCTACCACACCGGAAATCAACTACGGATTCGGACTTTCCTTCGGATATAAGAACTTCGACCTCTCCGTATTCTTTCAAGGCTCCGCCCGCTCCTCATTCTGGATAGACGCTGATAAAATGTCTCCATTCAACCAATCCACTGCCAACGGAAGAGTGATTGAAACCGGATTGGCCAAATTCATTGCAGACGACCATTGGTCATTGACCTCTCAGAATCCGAAAGCATACTGGCCAAGATTATCAAACACGCTTATTGCCAACAACAACCAACGCAGTACTCAATTTATGCAGGACGGTAGTTTTCTTCGTTTCAAAAGTGCGGAAATAGGTTATACACTTCCCAAGAGTTTTACGAACAAGATGAGGCTGACCACCTGTCGTTTTTATGCAAGCGGTACCAATCTGTTATTATTCAGTAAGTTCAAACTTTGGGATGTAGAAATGGGTGGTAACGGATTAGGCTATCCTATCCAGCGCGTTATTAACTTAGGACTTAATCTTTCATTCTAAAAACATATACATTATGAAAACATATCTGACGATTTTTAAAACCTTTATCCTGATACTCTGCATTTCACTGGCATCCTGTCAGGAATATTTAAATGTAGTTCCGGACAATATCCCCACAGTAGATCATGCATTCAAAAACCGGCACGAAGCAGAAGGATTCCTTTATGGCTGCTTTTCCTTCCTCCCTTCATTTGCCGATGCCGGTTCCAATCCGGCACTTCTTGGTGGAGACGAAGTATGGTATATTGATCCTGTAACCGGCATGAGCCCTCGCCTTTGGTACATTGCCCGTGGCGACCAGGGTACCAATGCTCCTTTGGCAAACTATTGGGGTAGCAAACAGAATGGCGATGATCTGAAAGGAGGTAAAGCAATATTCACAGCATTGAGCGATTGCAATATCTTTCTTGAAAACATTCACAAACCTTATGATCTGACAGAAGAAGAACGGACCAGATGGGTTGCAGAAGTAAAATTCTTAAAAGCATTCTATCATTTCTGGCTCTTCCGCATGTACGGACCTATCCCATTAATTAAAGAAAACCTGCCTATCAGTTCCACATCCGAAGAAGTACAAAGATACCGGGAACCGGTAGACGAGGTAGTAAGCTATATCGCATCCTTACTGGACGAAGCTGCCAGTGATCTTCCGTTACAGATAGAAGATCTGATGAATGACCTGGGAAGACCTACCCAACCGATGGCACTGGCTGTAAAAGCGCAACTCCTTACGTTAGCTGCCAGCCCGCTCTTCAACGGTAATCCCGACTATGCGGACATTACCGACAACAGAGGTATTCATCTTTTCCCGCAAAATTACAGTGCAGACAAGTGGAAAACAGCCGCAGATGCACTCAAAACGGCCATTGATGTAGCACATGAAGCCGGTCATGATTTATTTGACTTCAAGCAGACAAACTATGCAAGCAAACTGAATGAAAAGACAATCCTGGCTATGCAAGTGAGGGGAGCCGCTACAGAAAGATGGAACAAAGAAATCATCTGGGGCGATTCTAATTCAAACACAGACAACCTGCAACGTGCCTGCCACCCCATCTTCATGAGCGGACAAGGTACAGGCGGCCTGCGGAAATGCTATGCCCCTCCTTTAAGAATGGTTGAACAGTTTTATACCGAAAACGGAGTACCGATCGAAGAAGACAAAGACTGGGTAGGAGTAGATCCAATGGGAATAAAGACAGCATCTGCCAGTGATAAGTTGTATATCCAGGAAGGATTTGAGACAATCAATCTTCACTTCAAAAGAGAAGCCCGTTTTTATGGTTCTATCATTTTCGACGGAGGTACATTTTATGGTAACAGCAGGACCACTTCCGATGATAATCTTTGGGTAACCCAATTGAAATTCGGCAATATCGGTGGAGGTACCAATCCTTCAGACAGACATTCCAGCACTGGTTACCTGTGCAAGAAAATGATCCATTATTTATCGTCCGTACCTGACAACAGCGACCAGTTTACCCAACACAGATATGCTTTTCCTATTATACGCCTGGCCGATCTTTACTTAATGTACGCCGAAGCACTGAACGAATGGAAAGCAGCCCCGGATCAGGATGTATATGAATACATCGACAAGGTGAGAGCCAGAACCGGACTGGAAGGTGTGGTAAAAAGTTGGCAGGAACATTCATTGACTCCGGACAAACCGAAAAACAAGGAAGGAATGAGAGAAATTATACGCAGAGAACGTATGAACGAGCTGGCTTTCGAAGGCGTTCGTTTCTGGGACCTGAAACGATGGAAACTGGCAGAAACATACCTCAACAAACCGATACGTGGCCTGAATATTCTGGGCGAAACAACACAGGATTTCTATCAGGTGAAAACTGTCTATCAATTGAAATATACAAAGAAGGATTACCTGTGGCCAATCAAACAAAGCGTTTTGTTAAGAAACAAAAACCTGGTACAAAACTTAAACTGGTAATTGTAAACAGATTAGTAACAGTTTAACAATAAAACAAAATGAAAAGAAATTATATAGCATACATATTGTTAACAGTTTCCCTGATGTGGAGCTGTTCGGAAGTAAAAGACTGGCAGGATGAAAAAGACAATATTCCTCCTAAAAGTGTAACAGACGTAGTAGTAGAGAATATAAACGGTGGTGCAATAATCACCTATAAACTACCCGATGATCCCGATCTTCTGGCTGTAAAAGCAGTGTACTACTACAAAAAAGGAGAAGACCTGAAGGAAGCATATTCATCTGCATTCAATAATACAATTTCACTGGAAGGCTTTCCTGATGTAAACGAACGTACCGTACAACTATTTGCCATTGATAAAAGTATGAATCACTCTGCCCCTGTAGAAGTACAGATCAAGCCTCTCCTTCCTCCGGTAGAAATGATTCGTAAATCACTAAAAGTAAACCCTACATTCGGTGGAGTCTATATGCTATGGGAAAACGCACAGGAAGACGAGATATCTATCACTCTTTATAGAAAAGATGCTAAAGGTGACATGGCATTCTATGATGCCTATTACAGTAAAGCCAAAGAGGGCAAATACACGTTCAGAGGATTGGAAAACGCGGAACAGGAGTTCTATTTCGAGATCAAAGACAAATGGGGAAATTATTCAGCTCCGCTGGATACCATACTGACTCCTTTGTTTGAAGAAGAGATCGTTGGACGTAACAACAGTGGCGATATCTGGCAAAGATGGGGATGGGACGATAAATCTTGCATTTACAGAGGTGACATCGTAGGGCAAGAAGCCGCTGCCAACCGTCAGTTCCGCCTGATTCATGATGGTAACACCTGGAATAATTCTACCTGGTGGCATACCAAGGGCAACAAGCTGTCCGACTTTATCGACTGGCCTAATGCCGAATATACAGTAATGCCCTTGTACTTCACCATTGATATGGGCAAAAAAGCCTCTTATAGCCGGCTCAGGTATTGGATGAGAAGCCGTAGTCCCATCTTCTCAGCACAAACATTTACGAGTTTCGAAGTATGGGGTACCAACAATCCCAAACCCCTCAACCAGATAGGAGACGGAAGTAAAGAAGATAACCTGAAGTACTGGACGGAATGGTCGGAAGTAAACGGTACGGATGAGTGGAAGAACGATTGGGAAAAACTGGCAGATTTCAAACTGACTTTACCCTCAGGAGCCACGGACCCCAATTTACTGACCAATGAAGATACCGAATTTATAAAAGCCGGATTTGAAGTAGAAATGGACCCGAAATACGCTAATGAACCTTTCCGTTACATTCGTTTTGTGGTTCGTGAATGTAGGGAACCCAGTGCTCAGATTCAGCTAAGTGAACTTAAATTCTGGGGAGCGTATAAAGAATAATTATAGAAAAGTATACCAAAGAGATGATTGACTGAAACGCAGATTAACCCGGATTCCCGCAAAGTAAATAAACGGAAAATAAAAAAGAACCGTCTTTCTAATTTGCACGAATTTGTGTTAATTTGCGTTCTATCGAATTAATTCATTTCTCATAAATGCATCAAAGTAAATGTCGACAAAAGTCCTGTATATCATTATCTTTACTATATTTGCGTCAACCTCTGTGGCGCAAAATAGGATTCTGAAGAAGTTTCCCGAAGGTTACACTCCGGAAGAGGTAGGAATCAAGGTTGCCAACCGCTTTTTATCCGGTAAACACATGCTACATGGTGGTAAATGGATACATTATGCTGAAGTATGTACCTGGTACGGAGCAGTGCGTTTTGCCAGCGAAAGCAAGAATAAAGAGTTATCCAGGCAGTTACAAGAACGTTTTGACTATTTGTATACAGCAGAAAGAGATCTCCTGCCCATCAAAAATCATGTCGATTTGAACATGTTCGGATGCCTTCCTCTGGAACTCTATCTGATAACAAAAAAGATGCAATACCTGGATTTGGGAATTTCTTATGCCGACACACAATGGGAACTACCTGCGGAAGCCTCAGCTGAAGAAAAAAGGTGGTCCGACAAAGGACTTAGCTGGCAAACCCGCTTGTGGATAGATGATATGTATATGATAACCATCTTGCAATCGCAAGCCTACAGAGCAACGGGCAACCGGAAATACATCGACCGGACTGCACGTTCAATGGCCGTCTACCTGGACGAATTGCAACGCCCTAACGGGCTGTTTTATCATGCCCCGGATGTTCCTTTCCTTTGGGGAAGAGGCAATGGATGGATGGCAGCAGGTATGGCAGAACTTTTGAAAGTATTGCCCAAAGACAACCCGGATCGTCCGCGTATCCTACAGGGGTATCTTGATATGATGAAAAGTTTAAAACAATATCAGGCAGAAAACGGTATGTGGAATCAGTTGATAGACGCTCCCGATTGCTGGAACGAGACTTCCGGAACGGCGATGTTTACCTACGCCATGATCACAGGCGTAAAGCAAGGCTGGCTGAAAGCCCGGGAATATGCTCCTGCAGTCCGTAAAGCATGGCTATCACTGGTCTCTTATATCAATGAAGCCGGAGATGTAACAGAGGTATGTTCGGGCACCAATAAGAGAAATAACCGGCAATACTATTATGACCGACCCAAAAAAACAGGAGATTATCATGGACAGGCACCCGTACTGTGGTGCGCTTTCGCATTAATGGAAAACAAATAAATAGGTATGAAATTATATTTAAGTTTATTATGTACACTACTGTTATCCGGCTGTTCTATGACGCGGAATGAGAAATATGCAGACTACGTTAACCCCGTCATTGGTACAGACATACAAAGACATGCACGAGGTGACAAAGCACCCTCAGAAGAGAAAGGACAAACCATGCCGGCAGTCGGTGTACCCAACGGAATGACCAACTGGGTACCACAAACACTGGAAGGAGAGCATAAATGTAATCCCCCTTATTATTATTACCACGACGAAATACAAGGATTCCGTGCCAGCCATTGGATCAGTGGCTCATGTACACAGGATTATGGCAGTGTAACAATAATGCCTGTCACCGGTGAATTAAAAACAAATGCCAGAGAGCGTGCTTCCCAATTTAGCCATGATGAAGAAACGGCAAAGCCTTACTATTATCAGGTGATGCTGAAAGATTACCTGATTCATGCCGAACTTACAGGTTTGTCTCACGCAGGAATCATGCGTTTTAGTTTTCAATCGGATAAAGATCGTTATGTCATTATAGAACCCAATAGTGACAAGCAACAGGGGTATTTAAAAATTGATGCAAAGAGCAGGGAAGTAACAGGTTATAATCCCGCCTACAGAATCTATCAGGGAAGTGGAAAGAGTGCCGGATTCAGTGGATATTTCGTCATCCGGTTTGAAGAAGATTTCGACTCCTTCGGAACATGGAAAGACAGCGAAGTCACAACGGGAGAAACAGAAATAAAAGGGAACAAAAACAGGATAGGGGCCTGGATTAAACTCGCTCCTGAAAAAGGGAACAGCATACAGGTAAAAGTAGGTACCTCTTTCACCAGTATTGAAAATGCCCGTAAAAATCTGGAAGCAGAGATTCCCGGATGGAATTTCGAGAAAGTAAAGAAACAGTCGGCAGCCAGCTGGGAGAAAGCACTGAGCCAGATAGCTGTAAAGAGCAGCGATGAGAAGAAAAAGACTCAATTTTATACCGCTCTTTACAATGCCCGTATGCTGCCCCGCACTTTCAGCGATGTGGAAGGTTATTATCCCGGTTTCTCCGAAAATTACACCATCCATCAAGCCAAAGATTTCACCTATTATTGCGATTTCTCCATGTGGGATATCTACAGAGCCGTATTACCCCTCTACTCCATTCTTAGCCCGTCTCTCACAGGAGATTTTTCTAAATCTTTCATTGTAAAAGGGCAACAAGGCGGGTGGCTGCCTATCTTTCCACTATGGAATAATTATACGGCAGCCATGATCGGCGATCACGGAATAGCCATGATGGGGGATGCCATCCTGAAAGAGGTTCCGGGATTCGACTATGAGGAAGCCTACCGGCTTATGCGCAAAAATGCATTTGAAGTCAATACAGACCGGAAAAGTTATGTAGAAGGTAAAGGACGCCGGGGTCTGGAATCCTATCTTCAATACCACTATATCCCATTGGAAGACAATGTATGGGATGCATTCCATAAGAGAGAACAAGTATCCAGAACACTGGAATATGCCTATGATGACTTCGTTCTGGCACAAGTAGCCAGGAAATTAGGAAAAACAGATGACTACAGAACATTGGTAAAAAGGGCCATGAACTATAAAAACGTGATCGATCCGGAAACCGGCTATGCACGCGGACGTTATGCAAACGGAGAATGGATCGAACCTTTCGAATTCGATAAATTTGTAGATTATATATGCGAAGGAACACCTTACCATTACACATGGTATGTTCCCCATGATGTAAACGGACTGATGAAACATATCGGCAAAGAGCGTTTCCGGACACGTCTCGACACTTTCTTTGAAAAAGATTACTACTGGCACGGCAATGAACCGGGACATCATATTCCCTACCTTTTTGCTTTGGCAGGTGAAGCCTGGAAAACTCAGAAATGGGTACACAACATATTGAATAGAGAATATTATCCTACGCCCGATGGCCTGAGCGGTAACGACGATGCCGGACAAATGTCCGCATGGTTAGTGTTCAGTATGGTTGGATTTTATCCGGTATGTCCCGGTATGCCTTATTACGTCATTGGCAGTCCGGGCTTTGAAGAGAGTATCATCACGCTGGAGAATGGAAAAAAATTCAAGGTAGAGGCCAAAGGATATACAGAGGAAAACATCTATATCCAGTCGGCAACCTTAAACGGACAGCCTTACAACAAATGCTATATTCTGCATGAAGACATACTGAAAGGGGGTACTCTATCTTTCGTCATGGGAAATACTCCCAATAAGCAATGGGCATCCGATGCCGATGCAATGCCTTACGTTACAACAGAATAAGACACAATTAATATAAATACAAATCAAAATTATGAAGAAGTGGATATTAGGAGGGATAGGGCTCTGTATGTTTCTGCCTATCCTGGCACAACAAATTCAAAAAGAGGGATATCTGGTAATGGACATGGTACATCACAACCCCGGAGATGCCATGACACAGAGTGTTTTCCGCAAGCCGGAGAAGTTAGCCTCTTTTGGCATGAATGGCATGGTCATCAATGAGTTTAAGTTCCCGCAATGTGCCGTCAGTTTCTCAAAATTCGACAAGCGTATTTTCCCGAAAGGATCAGAAGAAAAAGCATGGATCGAAACACTGACAAAAGAAATCAGAACACAGATCAAAGCGTGTCACGAGAACGGTTTACAAGCGTTCTATTTCACTGATATCATTGTATTACCCCAAAAGTTAGTTGAGCTCTATAAAGACGAGATTTGTGACGAGGATGGAAAAATATCTTTCGAGAAGCCCAAAACCTGGGAGATTCACCGGATCATGCTGAAAGAATTATTCGAGCGTTTCCCGGAGATGGACGGATTGGTGATCCGTACCGGAGAGACTTATACCCACAACATTCCGTATCACATAGGAAACGGCCCGGTAGATTATAAAAACAGATATGATAAAAGCATTGAGATACATGCCCGGCTAATGAATCTGCTCAGAGAAGAGGTATGTGTAAAAAGAAATAAGAAGATTATATACCGTACGTGGGATTTTGGTTTCTTCCATGTCCGCCCGGATTATTACTTAGCCGTTACCGAGCAAGTAGAACCACATCCCAATCTCTATATGGCTATCAAACACACCAATGGAGACTACTTCCGGACTTTCCATTTCAACAAAACGATCACATTGGGTAAACACAAACAAGTAGTGGAGGTACAATGCCAGCGTGAGTATGAAGGAAAAGGAGCTTATCCGAACTATGTGGCAAATGCCGTAATCAATGGCTTTGAAGAGACAAAGCAGGATGCTTCTCCCCGTTGCCTGAACGATGTGAAAGATAATCCATTGTTCTATGGCGTATGGACCTGGTCGAGAGGTGGAGGCTGGTACGGTCCTTACATATCCAATGAACTTTGGTGTGACCTCAATGCCTACGTGATGAGCCAATGGGCCCTGAATCCTAACCGCACAGAAGAAGATATTTTCAATGAATACGCACTGAAAATTGGTATATCCCAAGAGACTCTCCCATTCTTCCGCCGTCTGTGTATGCTGACCCCCGATGCTATTATCCGGGGAAGAGGTTCACTCCTGCACTCCGTCAATGTGACCTGGACACGCGACCATTACTTAGGAGGAATCAACCAGCTAAAGAGAATCTTCGATGAAATCTTAAAGAAAAACATAGTCGACGAGTCATTGTACGAAATGAAACTTTCCGTAGCACTCTGGGAGGATATAGTAGAATTATCCGAAAAGATACAATGCAACGACAAAGCCATCGAACAGTATATCAAAACCTCTTCTCTATATGGACTCTGGCTCCACAGAATTATGGAACAAGGCTGGATTGTCATGCTTAAAGGATACCAGGGTGAGCAAACAGGTGTATATGATAAAACAGCAATTAAACTCGCACTCGAAAAATACGATCACTCATGGAATGAGTATCGCCAACTGAAAGAAAATAACGGGGATTGTGCCACACTCTATTATGATCAACACGTTAAATTCAATGTGGGTGGTGATCGTACTAAAATCGGATTTGTAGATGGTATGGGAGCAACCGTTAACAAGTATCGCGCAATGGTAGAATAACAGAGATTCAAATTAACATTATTAACAGAGTCTCTCAACTACCATTGTTAAGCTTACAAAAGTACGTACTTTATACCTATAGAAGTACGTACTTTTGGTATATAAAGAATACTAATTAACACACAGTTAAATACGTATCTTTATAATGCTCCTGATTAATAAATAAAGTATCTATGAAATACGGATTAGAAGAACAAACCCTACAAACCATCTTTCTTATATTCGGCAAATATCCGGAAGTAGAGGAAGTAATACTCTATGGTTCAAGAGCTAAAGGGAATTTCAAGCCTTTCTCTGACATAGACGTCACTTTAAAAGGGAAGATCTCACCAGAGACCTTACTCTCCATCAATTGTGCATTCTCCGAATCCTCACTGCCATATCTGTTTGATATTTCAATATTTAATGATTTAAATAATCAGAATTTGATTGATCATATCAACCGTTGGGGAAAAGTTATTTATACCGTCGCCTCAACCGATATATCAGCCAACCAGCCATAATCAAAGCAAATCCGATTACAATACCAAAGGCCCATCCTCCAAGCTCCATTTTAATAGACTCCCAACGAGATAACTGCTTCTCGATGGGATAAGGTACACAAATACTATCCGTCCGATTGATATAAGTCGTATCATATACAAGTTTATTTCTATATTCAACATGCCAACGATCACGAAAAACAGTATCCCCTTTCATAAACATAAAAATACTATCATGTACGTGGATAGAATCACGTAACCAGCGATCGCGATATTCTGTATTTATCTTAACCGTTTCTATCGGAACATATTTAATACTATTACAAGATACCAACCATGCCCCGATGGATAGGAGCATGGTCAGTATGTAAATAAACCGTTTCATGGTTTCACAATTGTGTTACGCAAAAAGTTATTAAACTCGCTTCGCACATCGAAGCACGGGCAGCTTTTGATATATTCTCCCGGTTCAACTTCACCACTGTCATCAAGATCAGGAGAAGTATCGCGATGTCCAAGCAACTCAATGATATCATATTCTTTAAATAACTTTGCAACCAGATCACGAAGAGAGTTCTTCTGCGCTTCTGTCCGGGTATCTGCCGGACGTCCATTCACATCGAGCCCACCAATGTAGCAGATACCAATACTGTGTTTATTGTATGACACCCCGGAAAATCCTTTCGTATTGCAGTGTGCACCATCAATAGAGAGTGGCCGTCCGTTCTCTACAGTACCATCAAGATCAATTACAAAGTTATAACCGATCCGGGTGAACCCCCTTTGTCTGTGTATACAGTCAATATCTTTTGCACGTAAATCCAGTCCGGCACGTGTGGCCGAACAGTGAATAATTATTGAATCAATTGTTCTCATTTTATTAATTAATAATCACTTGGTGGCTGCCGGTTGGCACATCCTCGTACATCACATTTCTTTATCTCAGCTTCTTTCAGTTTTAATTCAAGCTCATGTCGTTTATGAATTTCCTCCAAATGGGCTGACTGCTCCTGTCGGAGTTCATTATACAAAGAGTCAATCTTTATATCACGTTCGGCCATTCGCTTTTCCAGCCAATCTACCTGCTTACGTTCATTTTCATTCTCCATGCTGTCTGCTGAAGCATCTTCCTTCCGGGCATTCGTCTTACGATTCACCCAAAAAGTAATTAGCCAAGTAATTGTAGAACTACCACCTATAGCGCCTACTATTGCCAACCAATCATTTAATTCCATATTTTCTTTTTATCAAAAAGATAATACTACTTTTATACTGTTTTCATAGTATTATCCCTTTCGAGGGAAATATTTAAAGTTTTAGCCGTCCTGCTTGCGAAAGTTAGGCGGTTTTTGATTTGAGTATATCAAAACAATTTAACAAACACACACCAAATATTCAAGACACAAATGAACTACTGCTAAATTACAAAAGTAAATTTTAAATTATTCTGCACGCAGTTTTAAAAATCCATTTGAATCAACGTATAGTTTATTTAAATCAAATAGATAATTTCTAACTAATATTCCCGATGCAGAATACTCAATCCTATTTATTGGCACAGTATCATCCTCATAAGCGTAACTGTATGATCTAAAATATCCTTCCTGAGCATCAGAACTTGATTTCACACCTATAACACACATGGTCCTTCCGATTGAATCCTCGATTCTTAAATGTCTGTTATTCGGATCTATCACTACCTTATTTCCGTCTTTATTAGACGAAAAGATACCAGTCAAATTAACTATGCCGTCCTTGTCAACTTTAAAATTATCATTTACATTCAATCCTGATGCTTTTATAGCACTTGCGAGCATATTACCTGTCGTATTTACATTTCCTGCATCATCAATCGAGAAGACAATCTCACCATTTTTAAGTCCAAACATCCCTGAGCGTTTTACTCCATCAATTGTAATACAGTCTTTCCCTTGAGCCACTCCTGTCAATGTCCCATCGGCACTTTTTACTCCACTGAACATGGTGGGAGTAACAATGTATTCAGAACCAATCTCCGTTGCATAGCCATTCCATTTTTTCAACCAATCCGGAACATCTGCATCCAACCCCGGTTGTCCATCCTGCCCATCCACTAAAATAGGAATTGTTTCTTCATCAAGGATAATGGTTCTTTCTGAATTTTTAAGTAAAACTAATATGCTTGATGAATTACTATCAGCCGATATTGTCAAAGTTCCAGAAGTTGAGGTAACGGGATCATCGCTCCTATCATTTCTAGCCGAAATAAACACTTCACCATCAGCGCAAATAACAGGATCAGAAACACCTGTCTTTTTATATGCTTTAATCGTGAGTGTATTCCCATTCTTGAAATCTCCATCCTTGTCTAGCGAGAATAAAGAAGGAGAACATATAAGATAATATATCGTAGCCGGAATACCGTCTACACCTGCACAGACCTTTGTTATTGTCATTACAGTAGTAGCCACTACAACTCCGGAAATGGAAGCAGTAAAAGTCACAATCATAGGATCAAGGCCAGCAGACATATTATTTAGAGTGAATTCCATTCCATTACCATTTGTGATAAAACTATAATCGGTGAAATTAGTTTCAAAACTAACATTGTAAATTGCATTTTTAACCTCGGTAGCACCTAAGTATAGTTGAACTGTACTTTTTGCCAGTTCCTTCAAATCCGATAGGCTCAGAAGATTTCCATATTGATCGCATGGTATACTGGCGTTATCATTAGTAAGATCCAGTTTGTATACACTTGCACCGGGTTTACCATCCAGACCGTCCGCAACTTCAGGAAGTTCCTTCTGTGAAACTATTGAATTACCTTTTAACAGACGCAGTTTAATGCCATCTTGAAAGTACTGGGCGGACATCGTATCTTCAATGGACCACGGCAGGTATTCCGGGCTATAGTTTTCGTCCATAGGCGTTATATATTTAAGGGCTAACCCTTCGGTTGTCATGGCCTCATTCGTGGTTATATTTACAAATCGGTTACCGATCGTCTTCTTTATCGAATACTTCATCTCAGAGGGATAAGGCATCCCTTTTTTAGGATTGCGTATGACTGCCACAGGCGTTATGATCTCATATATGACTGCATCGTTCCCAGGCTCTCCTTTTATTCGTATCGGGCTCCCCCAAGTCCCCAAAGAAGCGTGTTCGGCTACTTTCTGACTCATCCAAACGACTCCACTTGTAGCATCAGTATGCCAACCTTCGGTTGTCCCGTCACCAGTAGGCAAATCCGGATCATCCGGATCATCATTGTAAGTTATAAAAACAGAAAGTCCGTCAGTTCCTTGCGCGCCATTAACACCATTATTTCCATCGGCTATCATTAGTTCCCATGCCATACCATTATAGATATATACCCGACCGTTATCCGTATCACGATATACCCAATTCTTTTGAGGAGTCGTAGGAGGAGTGGCGGAATCCCCTTTCCATATAATACTTAAACCATCTTTACCGTTAATACCATTCATTCCATCCTTACCATTCATTCCGTCCACAGTCATCAAATACCATGTATCATCTTGATAAACATAGCATCTCTTATCAGTGGTATTACGATAATACCAACCATTTTGAGGATTAACAGGATGCGAATCAAAATCACCTTTATAGAAAAGGCTGACTCCGTCTTCCCCATTAATACCATTTATACCATCCATACCCGGATTACCCTTGTCACCCTTATCCCCTTTCAAATTCTCTTTCGCTTCATCTGAAAGGTTATCCCAGGTCAAAACTACATCCTGCATTGTACATACATACTTCCCCTTCGATTCATCCCATTCCCAAGAAATTGTACCTCCGGCAATGTACCCGGATTTGTCAGCGTTAAATTGTGCAGAGCCATCACCGAACATGGCTGAACCGTCCGGCTTGATCTGATAAACAACATGTTTATTTACTGTTCCTTTTATCATACCATTCTCACAATAGAATCCTTTCATATCGCCTTCACCCGGTATGCTTCCTCCCATTCTCATATTAAGGCAACCCTCAAAGCTTTTCGAGTTTATATTAAAGAGGATATCAATAGCAGGTTGCCCTCCTTCGTCTGCATGTAAATAAATAGCAGATTGCCTGTCTTTATTTACTCGATTACCAAACTGAATAATTTCATCGCCCGGCTTCGGGATGTTCATTTCCCCACTACCACCAACATACTCAATTCCATCTTTATACTCAAGCGACCCCATAAATTCTGTAGCAGGAATAATAAGAGTAGTGTTATCATTAATAATATCAGTTATTTCTACCCAATAGAATTTCGCCACATTACTAAAATGCTGACAACGGATAAAATCATGGGGTACAAAAGACATCTCGTCTTCAATTGTGATATACCAATTACCATCTTCCTTCAATTCCGCTGTTTTAATCTTACCATTACCCTGTGAGATATTTAATGCACCTTTTATACAACGTATTTTACTAATCAGCATTTCAAACACAATCATTGTCCTTCGAACTACCAGCTCATCCGTTTCTATTCGCCATATACCGGACACACGTTCCCAGATTTTCCAACCATGCCCGGCAAAGCCGGACACAAAATCTTCTATATACTCCGGGATTAGCTTTCCCGCCTTATTCAATATTTGTTTTCCCGTAGCTTTTGCCGACGAGAGGAAACCGGATACTCCGGTTGATGATAATATAGCCATAATCAATATTTTTATTATTTTAAAGAAATCAGTTATTAACTTCATATAGTTTAGTAGGCATATATCCTGTGTAAGTAGATAAAGGATATATAATTGAAGCAGATCCGGACATAACACCAGACTTATATACGTCTACAGCTTCATCCGGTACATATATGGCACCCACACACCACAACCCTCCATAATTTATAGTTGTTGGTGGAATCATAGATTTGAAAATAACTGTCACATTATTACAATTCTCAAACATAGTCTGTCCAATTTTGGTAATATTGCCTTCAAATACAACTACCTTTAAATTAGAGCAGTTACCATAAGCCCTATAATTAGTTAGAATTATATTGGGCGGTACCAATGAAGCTGAGATCGGGGTAAGATTAAACATATTTTGAGGTAATGCATTAACTATACCCTTTATCTCACCAAAGTCACATTCTTCTAACGACACACATGCACTAAAGCTTAATAACGGCCAATCACTAGAACTTGCAGGATTGTCTGCTGTAAGTGTAAAAGAATTCATTTTGAATCGTTTTAAATTAGTGCAATCACTGAACCCACCATTCATTACGAAACCTTTATTAGCAGTAGCATGGTATATAAAGTCCTTCATAGTAAACTCCTCTAAATCAGAACAATCATAGAAAGGCATATACATATTACCTCCACCTGTTTCTAAGTAAGTAACAGAATCGGGCAGGTTAGCTTTTTTAATTTTACTCTTATAGAAACATCTGTTTCTTATAGTTACCAAATTAGGAGGGAAATAAGCATCCTCTAAACTACTCCCTTCAAAAGCTATATTACCATATAAAGTACAGTTAGTTAATTTTTCAAATCCTTTTAATGATTTGATTTCCTGATTACCCTTCAAAAATTCACTTGGTATTTGAGTGATTTGATTTGCATCTGATGCACTTATACCTCCATCTTTGTCAGTATCATATCTTGAAATCATCATTTGAGCTAACAACGGATCAGTAAACCTAATAAAATATTCACCCGTTATATTCAATACCAACTTCTTAAATGTATTCCTCAAAGCCTCAATAGAATCTTCATAGCAATTTGCATTGATATTCAACGTGCCGTCCAACACCGGATAGTCGTCCTCACCGGAAAGTCCTTCACTACTCAAACCAGAATAGGAGCCATCCGCCAGTTGTACCAGTTTATCCAACATCTCCGAACTCTCATAGTTCTCATCAAATCCAACGGCACGTATGCGCTTCAAAGCATGTGCTCCTCCCTGATCATCTTGTGTATTCATTATATCTACAAGCAGCCTCATCGGATCAATGCGTGGACAATCGACCACAAAGAAGTCAGTGATAATCCCTTTACACAAGTCAATTCCCACACCTTCATTGGTCATCAAAGAATAGTTTGCCAGCGTCAGATATTGATTGTATGCACTAAACTCCACCGTACGTAAACCACCACCGGCAGGAAGAATAACTTGTACAAGCGATGTTCCATCCGCATGTACCTCCTGCAAATGTGTACAAGCTGCCAGATTCAGTGTACCGGCCAATGTAGATATATTCGACAATAGCAGCCGTTGTAAGGATACGCAATTAGAAATAGTCAATGACGAAATAGAGATGACAATGGGTTCTGTCTTACTACCCAATCGGATATCACGTAACATCTGTCCCTGAATGATCATCGATCCCTGTACATTCTTATTATGCCAGTCACCTATATCCTGCAGATAAGAGGCCCCCTGAATAGCATTCTGCTGATCACCGGACCCGGACAGCTCTATCTCCATTTCACAAACATCACCGGACTTCGTACGTGTCCCCCGGATAATTGACGTACCATTGGCTATTGCCGGATACATATCCATAGCCGGAGTCAACTCATACTTTATGGTATTTCCGGCAGCACGAACAGTGATTGTATCTGTCCCTCCGGCACTGAAAGTCCCAAAACTATATTTAGACATCATATACAAGATGCGCTTGGTTATCCACCTCTGTTCTGCCAGATAATGATCGCCAAGGCTCTGTGTGATAGGATCGGTATCATTGGAGTATTTTCCCGCATTATAAGCAAGCTTACCATTCTCATAACAATACTTTGCATCCGCATTATAAGCGTTCTCCGGGAAATACTCCTGTGCATTGTCAAAGAAATACTTCTGATAAAATGCGTAAATCTTCTCCAGGTCATTACCACTCTTCAAGCCACCAAGTGTTTGCATGGCTGTCATCATTTTGCGCATACTTGTTACCTTCTCATCCGGAAAAGCCAGTTCCATCAGATTAAAGAAGTTGTTTGTCTCACCGTTCCAGATGGAAGCTCCCGTTTTGTCCACATCATGTGTTTCTACACTATATTCTTTGTCCGGCAATCCCCGGTTGGTGGTATCAAAACGAGTATCCGCATCATCTACACGCCATCTCCACTTCGATATTTCCGTTCCAAAACAGTAAGGGTACGTATTCTTTGCACGCTCATCCGTACCTGCATTAAATTCTACATTATTCATAAAGAACAACGTATCCTCCACATCCCAATACAGCGAAACTTCTTTCCTGAACTTAGCAATACGGGCATTGACAAAAAGCATATTCAGTTCATCGCCCGTTTTGTTTTCCAGATCGGTAGCCCCCAATCCATACCCTTTATCCACAAGCTGAGAGACAAGGTTTATCGTGCCATTACCTATATCGGAAGGAATAAATTTATTTTGTGAGGACTCAAAATAGTACACATTATATAGGTTTACATCCCCTTCTTTGGCTATCCAAAATTCACAAGGCTCATTGCGGTACGTTATCACTTGGGCATTCAGCTCATCCAATGTGCCATTAAAGGGTTTCAGACGTGGAGAACACTGATAAACCATATTATAAGCAGGAATGAATTTAGAGATTTTATCCAGTTCCCCCTCACCGAAGTTCCATGAATTTGCACCATTATACTGCCATGCCTCTTTGTCTTCGTTGTAAAACACGTTGTTATTCCACGGGACGCGAAACAAAGTACACAATGGAGAGTTATCCGATCCTTCAATGCTCAAAAGATCCGGGAACAGATCCGTATCAAATCCAAACGTATATTTATCCCCTTTATCCGGTCCGAAAGTATACAACCCTCTGAATATATAAATCGTTTCACCCTCATCATTTACCTGTTTTTCAAAGCATACAAATGGAATCTGATAAACAGCCACACGTGCATTTGCATATTTCTCTGTCTTCATCGCCTCATTCAGCAAGCCCACTTCCCGATACAGGTCCTCATAAGAATTCACCGAACCTATCTTATGTGAATGCATAGAGGAAGCAAAATTCTTCTTTGCCGTGAACTTCTGCCCTGCAGGAAGAAAAGGCGTCATCTGCCACTTCTTTGCAGAAGTAGTCCCATCGGCATGTGTTACCACAGAATTCACTTTATCGAGCTGATAACGGGTATTCCATATCCAGTACTTCATAGAAGAAGTTCCCTGTCCTTTGGCTGTCACATTGCTGATTGACACATTCCAGTCGGGATGATCGTAGAAAAATACCTCCAGTGTACCTACCCGCGAGGTCTGGTCGGCCATAGAAGGAATCGTGTTGTCATATACTATCACATTAAACTGATCTTTCGTATTTTCAAAGTCGATCTCCGAACCATTTGAGTCAAAAATATCATTATTTGCTTTGGCGGCCGTTTTCTCATTTATATCGGATAGCCAGTTGATATAGTTGGTCATCACCCCCTGTGAGGTCAATCCGGAGTCGTAAACACGTATTCCATAAATATCCACATCCGCATATTCAGATCCAATGACAATACCGCCACTATGCGCAAAGTAATCATTACTTTCATAGGTAAACTCACGATTCTTCACTCCGTTTACATAGAGAATACACAGATTGAATCCGGAGTTCCCGTATGCATCCGGAAGAATAGTCAGTGCCAGACGTGTACGTTTTCCTTCAAATGTATGCAAGCTCTGTATATCCTCATTTTTGAGTGACTGAGAATGCATAATAATCTCATCGGCATATATATTAAGCCCCACAAAGGAATCTCCCGAAGCAGATGAAATCGTAATAACAGGCTCCGTATAATCCGTCACATTATCAATCCTGTAATCCACTTCAATGGTTTTACCCTTGCGTGCGCACTCTACCTCAAAAGGTTTGTAGTCCATTGTCAGCATAGATCCTGCAAGTAGCCGGAGGGTTTTATTTCCATCCACATCCGTCATCCAACCATCATTACCCCAGTTCAGATTTTTCCAGACTCCGGTTATACAGGAACCATCTACCTCATTGATGATCGACTTATAGTTTTCCTGCCTGTTGGAACGTGTCTTCGGATTCATATAAAACACCGAACCTGCCACAGCAGAATATCCCAAAGAATTGTTCACAGAGAAAGAGATCGGACTTACCAGTTCCATTTCTCCATCCAGAATATGAATCACAATTTCAAAATCTGTGTTATCCATTGTTTCAATTTCCATCGGAAAAGAGAAAGTATGTTTAGTCGAACAGGCAATATTATCCTCGGTTGAGGTAAATACAGACATACTATCCTGCTTCACTACAAACTGTGCAGAAGTAGTCACATTATCACCATCGTACATGGCATACTCAAACAGAGTATTCTCGGACCAGTTGATAGCTTTGACCAATGCATTATTCACTGCCACCAACTTGACTTGTTCGCCCGGAACAGCACAAATTACATTGAAAGACACCGTCTTCGTCCTTATACTCCCATCAGAATTTGACACATAAGCAGATATTCGGAACACTCCGGTCTTTCCGGGATGAGGAATGGCATAATTGTAAGCAGTTTCCACATATACACTTGTACCTAAAGCCACCTCATAAGACTCATTATAATCTGTACCGGATATATTTACATACAGAGTTTTAGATACATTGCCACCAATATAAAGAGGAAGTGTCACGTTACCGGTGTAAGCTGTCCACCATTTAAAGTTACCGGCATCAACAGACAATGAAGTGAGCTGAACGGTGTACACAAATGCCGGTGTAGTAACCTCCGTCACTGTTCCCGTCACTTTAATCATCACATTATTAACTCCGGAAGTCAAAAACTCAGCTACATCAATAGTAGTTGGAACTGCAGAATTAACAGGTAGCTGTTTGACCACTGCATATTCATCACTATTACTGCTCTTCACTGATATCAGGCACACTCCACGTTCTCCCGTATCTTCATAAGCTTCACCGGAGTCATAGCGTTCCTGAGAAACAAAGGTGAACTTCAAAAGGCAAGGTTCCCCTTTACTTACCGAGATATTCTTGCTATCAAGGTTATTTGTAATACGTACATTACGTTGTATCCCGGTAGAGCCTCCTCCGCCTAACTCCTTCTTTTCCCAGGCAGTTCCTGTCCACTTATATAGTGCATCCTCATTAAACACATAGCACACGCATCCTTTGAGCAGATAAGAGGTATCAAGTGCATCTCTTTCGGAAGTTGTATTAACGGGAATCCAGCCGCTACGTATTAATCTCTCTACAGCCCACTCTTTCGTACCGGCTTTACGAACCAGAATATCATCCGTATCCGAAAATGTATCGGCAGTATCGTCTACATTGCGTAACCCGCCAAGCGTGGTGGCTCCATCACTTGCCGGAACTTCTATCAATGCAACAGAAAGGGGCTGTGAATCATCATCACTCTCTTCGATGATATTGGCTACAAGGCCGTCACCACCATCGTTCTGTTCTATCAACGCACCCAAAAGCTGATTACGTGCAGAACCCGATTTCACCAACAGCCCATTGTTAAACTGTGCCAATCCTTCAGAAGTCAATCCTTTCAAAAAAGTAATAAGCCCGTCTGCCTCATCATCTTGCTTCTTATTAATAAACTCGCTCAATGCACGTTTGGCCGAATAAGCATTCCGATCTCCGGGTTTTGTTTTGTCACTCGAAGTAATCAGATAAACACCACTGCCGCCGCTTCCGGTATACGTCTGTCCTTTGTAAGTCAACGAGTCCAGTTTACCTTCCAATTCTCCCAAACGAGAATAAGAAGCTGTTTCACCTATGGTATAAACAGGAGAATCATAAGGAAGGTCAAGATTATATTCAAACCCGATAATACGTGAAATCCGCCCTTGTTCAATATATGCCGGATGGATAAGGTTCACTCTGGCACCCACCTCAAAACTCTTCAACTTCCCGCCATTATAAATATAAGTGGAATTCATTTTGCAGGTATAGACAGACGGATCTTGCCTGGTCTTCTCTATATACTTCTGAGCTTTCTGCTTCAATTCATTTTCGGCATCACCCATCAGTCCGACAGATACAAACTTAGTATCATATCCATAAAGCACATAGATATCTCCTTCTTTGGGTACCAAAGTATCTCCCGGCAATTCACGTCCGAAATTATCATTGCGCACTATCTCGAATACCTGAGCCTGAGGATTGCACGAACCATTAGGCAACCGATCCGGAATAGGAGTTTCCCCACCCTCTTTATCACAAGGATTAAATATGACTGTAAAGTCCATTCCATTCAGGGCACCGGACTGAAAAATGATATGCAATTCCTGCCCCGGTAATCTATAATCTTTAGAAAAGACCAGTTTATTGGCAGTATCCGTTTTCTTATCTTCCGGGTTGTACTTACCTCCATCCTTAAATCGGAATGCGTTCCATTTTTTATAGACAGGCTTCTCCCCGTTTCCCTCCGTTTCATCTATATATACATGCGTCACTACATCGGTTATTGTGCCTATTCTATGCGGATAAACATCATCAAACACCACTACATCTTCTACCACTTCCTCAGCAGACATCCCCTCATAAGCATCCATATAAGGCGTATCGGCAGGAAGCATCAGCCGTCTTTGCACAACACCATCCACAACTACCGCTTCATCAGCAGGCCGATAGTCAGTTGGCAGATTACGAGTAGACCCAAAAGCATAAACACGGGTGGCAAATACCGACTGACTATCCTGCCGGCTCATCTCCGCCACATTAACACCAAATTCAAAATCTACAGGATCATTATACTCACAACGCCCGAAGTGAATAGATTTATTTGTTATCCACCACTCACATTCCCATGTTTCTGCCATCTTATTAAGGGCATCAATCAGGTTCATGTTGTCATAGGTGATCAATTTGGCAGACTGCTCTACCGTACTATCAATATCAATGCTAAAGTGTTCATCCTTGTATTTATAATCCAGAGCAACCAGGTTCTTCAGCAAGGCATTCAGATGGGTTTCCAAGGTAGCGGTAAGGCTCCATGAAGTCTCTTTCCGGATATACTCTGTTTTCCCGCCAACTGTCTTTTCGTAAACAAACATGAAAACTTTGTTTTTCCATTTCCAGTAATAAGCATCCAGCCTCAGCTCATAGTCATATCCACAAGTAGCATTGTTATAGGTTGGTTTTTGTATGTCTACCAGTTCAAAAATACCGGTAGTATCATCCGGCAACTCTACAAAATCCCCCAACTTCAGTTGTACAGGCTCCTTTGTACTGAATTTCAGAGTGACATAATCTTCCTTCATCAGCGTAAACTTACGCTTACTGCCGACATTGGCTTCAACGCTTTCGCATTTGCCTCCATCTCTATGTTTTATCTCTATCATATTGCTTCATCATTAGAGGTTGGTTTCTTGTTCATTCTATCACTTGGATCCGGCTCTATAAGCTTTAAACTGAATTTAGCAATGCCTTGCATAAACTGGCTGAACTGGCTGCACGAAACATAGATCGTTTTGTATACAACCTCCTCCTGGTATCCGGTTTCGATGTTCAATACTCCGGTAGCAAGTACTTCTTTGCAAAACAAATTATATTTATCAAAAAAAGCACTTTTAGTTGCTGCCGTCAGGTTGAGTTGAAGTGTCAGATTCCTTGCCTCCACTTTAGGATTGGCTACAAGTATCTGCTTTCCGTGTTGCAAGCGACTCTCATTCTCAATAAATGCCTTATTAGCAGGCGGCGTCATAAGCTCAGAGAGTGAAGATTCACCCAGACTGATCCCCCATTTTTCATCGGCATTTTCACCGTTTATAATCAATTTCTCTTTCATAATATCACTACTGTTTCGTCCTTATTTATTTCCACTTCACAATTCCCTACGTTCACCAACAGAATCACTGCATAGTTAGAGGCAGTAATTCTCGCTTTCGCACCGTGCATCAAAATCACTTTATGTACTTTGGTATTATCAGTGAACACCAGTTCGGCCTCCGTATCACCAATCAATGCTACCTTCTCATCATTGCATGTATTGACCGGCCCTGCATCCACGTAAACCCCGTATGCGGCAACTTCACTACTCATCTCCCGGAACATCTCCAATGACGGAAAATTATTCTCTTCACAAAACTCACGCCCTTGCGGAGTAAAAAACAGCCACACAAGGCTTTTCCAATCACTCACACCATTCGATTTGCTACATGCCCCGGACAAAGAGGCTGACTTCATTATCTCATCTACCGTTTTCATAGTCTTCCTGTATTTTGTTCTATTCTATCAAGCTTATCTCCAAACCCCAATAGCACTTTCGTGTGCTTTGCTATATCCTCCAGGTGTCCGTTAGACATCACTGCCAGGTTCCTCATTTCCGTCAAAAGAATATTCCCGTCGGATGCAGTAGTACACAATGAAGACAAATTGCCCAATACGAGTAGCATAGAGTTCTTTATCTCTTCATTAGATATTTGCAAGGCAGTGAATCGTCCGTTGAGTTCCGACCCCGTCTCCTGCGACATGCTTTCAAAACCACCTTTAGAAGAATCTGCCTGAGAAGTAGATTTCTCTTCTCCCTTCAAGTATTCATCCGCCCAGCCATATTTGCTGTCCAGTTCTTTTGTAATGGCTTCTGCATCTTTTTCTATCTGTTCACGTTCCCAGGTGGAAATAATACCATCGCTGTAGTAATCGGCGAGCTTTTTCCGTAATTCCTCCATCGGTTTTGAAGAAGCAGCTTTCAGCGATTCCATAATCATCTGTTTAATCATGTCTTTCACCAGATCTTTAGAAGACTTCGCCCGGTCATTTCCCGCCGACCACGCATCAGCATACGCCTGTGCAAATTCATCGATGGCAGATTTAAGATCGCTACCCATTATGGCATCAAGCTGTTTCTCTTTATTTTCTCCGATTTGCTTATCAATGGATTCAAGCTGATTTTGCCACTCTTCGATACGTCCGTTATCCGATTTCTTTTTATTCTTTTCTTCGGCAATCTGCCCCTGGATAAGTATCTTCTGCTGTTCCAACAATTCATTCTGCTGATCAATGAGCTCCGATGCATCCGTCGAGTATGCCTTTTCAATAGCCTCTCCAAGATTATCATACGATTTTTCAAGCCCTTCTACCTGTTCCTGCATGGCCTGTATACGCTTCTCATTTTTAGCATCATGTATCTTGGCAAGAGAAGAAGAAAGTGAAGACACTAAACCAATAGCAGCACCCGCAGCAGCACCCCAAGGTCCGAAAGCAGCCCCTGCTTTGGCGCCGTCCATCGCTCCACCTACGGCATCCATCGCCACGCCAATACCATCGGCTATACCTGACATAGTATCATTGCCGAAAGCATCTCCGATGCCCGCCAGTGTATTGGATAGAAACTGCCCCGCTTGCATGGCGCTATTAAGCCCCTGTTCTATTTCGGCAAGTCCTTCCTGTACTGTTTTTGCATCAGCTCCGGCGGCAAAAGCTTTCTTAAAGCCCTTACCCATTTTATTGAAGGAAGTTTCACAGGTATCGACTTCTCGATTTACATTCTTTATACCGTCTTCAATTATTTTTAATGTTCCGTTATCAGCCCCATCAGCATTCGTTTTTTTTAAAACATTAAATGTTGCCTCGGTCATATCCAAACTCTTACCTTTTTCCGGATCCCATTCACCGTTTTTAACAAAAGCCAAAGCTTCTTCTGCTTCACTTGCTATTTTTCTTAGTTCTTTTACGCTATGCGTACTCATATCTGAAAACAGCTTACCAAAAGCACTCGTACTTTTGATAGCTTCAATATCCAAATTGGATAAAGCTTGACGTGTTTCAGCCTCAATAATAGCTTGCTCAACTTTACTCTTTCCTTTCTTTTTGGCTTCCGCAAGGTCAATAATAGCTTGCCGTTTTTGCATATAATCGCCATACGCTGCAAGAAATTCATTCATAGTCTGCTTTTGGGACTCAAAATACACTTTCGTTTCTTGATCTTTTTTTATAGAAGCATTTGAATACTTCGCTTGTATGGGCTTGGCATTTTCTTTCGGCAGAGCTGTTATTTTTGGCGTGAACGTCCTCTTATTGGTTTCCCAATCTGGGTTATCCTTTTCCCATAAAGCGCGTTCTTCCTTTTGTAATTTTTGCAATAACTCACGCTCTTCTCTCTGTATTTCTAAATATCGCTTATCATAATTTAATTGAATTTGGGCAAGGGCTTTCTCCTCTCCCTCTTCTTTTAAGTCTATCATTTCTTGTTGATACTCCAACTCTGAATTTATTTCAGCTTCTTTACGAGCTTTGATCGCCTCTAATGCTGCTTCTTTCAGACGTTCTTGCTGAGTACGGGTTTTATTAATTTGCTCGTTCTGCCCATCAAAATCTTTACCTGTCTTCAATTTAAAGGATTCTTTCAATGCGTCAACTTTTTTTATAGCGCTTTCTAACACATCATCATTAATAATTCCTTTTTTCGACTGTTCGCGAAGATCGCTGACACTTTTCCCGGCATTTTTTATATCAGTAATAAGTTGACTCAAACTTTTGTTCTCCTTTGGTACATTAGTACTCTTTGTAATTGTATTACCAATAAGCATATTAGCAAAATCTTCGTCAGTTATCCGAAATTTTATTTTATACTCATCAATTATGTTTTCGGTAGCTTTCATCTCTTTTGCTATCTCCGAACGCAGTCCCAGTATATTATTCCGGAAATCAACTAATCCATCTTTTGCATTACTCCCCCATTTAACATCCCAGAATGTTGTATTTTCTAAATCCTTTATAATAGATGGAGATAGCGCTTCACCACGCATCGCACTATCAAAGAACTGTTTATATAAATTAGTTCCTTTATTCTGTCCATACTTATCAAGCAATGAGTTATAGGCAACATCCAATTTTTCACTAATAGTCTTATCCAAATTATCTTGTTCCGCTTTAAAGAAAGTCTCAAATTGACGTTGTCCTATTGACATACGCATATTTTCAACCAACTGAGTATACACGGTTGAAAGATTTCCAATCCGATCAATCTCACCGTCAATTCCTTGATAATACTGACCGTAATTATCTACAATGGTTTTCTTTATCTTTTCATATTCTTCTGTTCCTTTCTTTGTTTCTGCAAGCCTTCTCTCCAAAGAGGATAGTTTGGAAATCTCTGAAGCAACACTTTTTTCTACATCAGAATTAGCCTCACCTAAACGATTATGAGCTCTCTCCAGTTCCGTTTCAGCAGTAGCAACCTTAAATATCGCATAAGATACGCCGACTAAAGCAGCCGCCATGAGAGCAAATGGACCAGCAAGCATTGCTTTATTCAATATACCTTGCTGAACAGACAATATTTTCGTAGCTGCAATATTTTTCATCGTAGCTGCAAACTGTAGTTCCTTTGTAGCTATATCGTAAATTCCATAAGTCTTAGTGATAGCATAATAAGAGATAGTAGCAGCCTTATAAATCCCATAAGTAGCCACTAAGCTCATTAAAATACGTCCTACCTCCTCATAATTCTCAACCATATATTTAGCAATATCAAGTGAACCATTAATAGCTACTCCTTGTGATTTCCCTATTTTGTTCAACATAATATTCCAGGCATCCCCTAAATTATTAACTTTTCCTACAATCGTCTCAGATTGCTCTTCTATTAAATTATAGAACTTCCCACCTTCATTAGTCAAATCATTAATAACTTTCTTAATTTCCGGAAATCCTATTTCTCCGGCAGAAATCATTTTATTCATACTTTCCGTAGTAGTCCCACATGTATTTGCCAATTCTTGAAGCAGAGAAAATCCTGAAGAATTTAATTTTTCAAGTTCAGAAAAAGACAAGCTTCCTTGTGACATTACATTTCCATATAGAGTTGTCAACTGTTCAAGTGGAACCCCCAATCCTAAGGCAATATTTCCCAATTGAGTAAGAGTATCATTTACCGATTCTACCTCCAACCCATAAGATATCAATTGTTTTGCACCAGCCCCCAATTCTGTTACAGAAAAAGGAGTAGTACCAGCCAATTCCATTATTTGAGACATTAATGCATCTGCCTCCCCTTTGCTTTGCAATAATGTTTTAAAAGATACTTCAAGTTGTTGGAACTCACCACGTACTTTAACGACATCACTAATAAAACTTTTTAGTAACTCTGTTTTATTAATCTCTTTCCAAACTTTTTTAAAGGAAAGAGAGATCTTTTCATTAAGAGACATTACTTTTTTTCCTTCCTGTTGGTACTCGGAATATATGCCTTGAAGCACAATGCGTATCTGCTCTACATTCTTTATCAGATCAGCATTATTACCTGCAACATTAAAATTTACATCTGCCATACTATTTATAATTAAGTTAATACTGAACAAAAATATCTGGTATTTTCGGATCAAAGAAGAATCTACTAAGATGAGATGTGACATTAGAAAGATTGTCACAATAAAAAGAAAAAGGCCTTATAATCTGTTGCAAATAATGGAATGTTTTATGAAATATCGAAAAGCTTTTGTAAATTCAAGAAAAAAAATTATATTTGAAAAAAATATGCAATAAGATAATCATGAAAAAAAATCTATTATTAAGTGCCTTACTGATCTTATTTAGTAATTATGCCTTTACGCAAAACTTTAACAAAGAAAAAGACCATTTGATTGCCATGTCTAATGACAAATCGAAACATATTTTTGTTGAATTCTTAAAAGAATTTGGCATTAATCAGGAAATAGGCTTAGGTGATAATATCACTGCTTACAATGAATACAAAAAGAAAATAAAACTTGATAAAGAGGGAAACATTAAACTCAAGAATAATCCTTTTTTTACATCCATGGAATATGAAAAAAACAAATATGGCATTATAAAATCCATACGATTAAATTTTAAAGGTAATATGTTTCAACCGATTCAAGACAAACTAATTTCTTTGTGCGGAGAGCCGGAATCAAACAGCAACTCAGGCATTTTTTACATTCCCCACAAATATTATATACTTTTACGTACGTTCTCAGACATGTCTTATCTAAGAATTAATGCTATTGATTTTATGACAAACTATGCAAAATATGACGAATTTGGAGATGCAGGCATGGTTTACTTCGATGAAAGTCCCGCACACTTTTTAGGCAATTCAACAATGGATTATATTGATTTTGCTTATGTATATAAAAAAAAGGATTATAAAAAATTTGGTGTTAAAAACACCTATTCTGGAGAAGATTGGTTATTTATTGATAAGATTCAATTTCTGCTTGATGATGGAGAAATATTAAATTTAGCCGTTGAACCGAATCGTAGAGTTGAAACATTCGTACGTATTAACACGTGCAAAGAGGTGTCAGTATCAATGGTTTCCCTTGAATTTATTAATAAAATTTTAAACTCTTCAAAAGTAAAAGTAAAAGTAAATGGCGATAAGGGATACTTTGTATTTGAACTATCTCCGATACATAAATATCAAATATTAACGGCAAAGGAATATTATGATAATTATATTATTCCGGAAATACAAGAAGAGTAACATTATGAATAGATTATTTCCTTTATCAATAATCACACTATTTTGTTCTTGCATCTCCAGGATTCATGCGCAAAAGTCCATAGATGAAGATTACACACATGTCTAACTAAACTTGATGTAGGAGCCAAAAACTGTTATGGTACTATGACAAGAACAACTTATATTATTCAAACCCATGGATCTAATTAAAGTCAAACGTGATTATGAAGATTTAGGACAGATTGATATCAACGAATCATAAATTCAAATTACGAGATAATATACAGTAATTATGATTTACCGAATAATTATTATTGACTAATATTTAGCAATATAAAACCCAATATGTAATTTAGTACCATCAATTGATTTCCAGATCTTACCAAATGAAAAAGACAACTTATCGTTCATTTTCATAGCCTCTTTTCCTCCTTTCTGATACTCTGAAAATGTGTTTTGAATCACAACACGCATCTGTTCTACTTGATTAATAAAAACGGTATTATTACCCGCAACGTCAAAATTTAATTCTGCCATATATCTAACTCTTAAATTAATAATGAGCAAAAATATCTTGTATTTACCCAATTATAGATATTTTACATCACAGAAGCTTGACAATAGAACAATTGTCACAAATTATTTTGATTACAATATTATTTTATGTAGTTTTGAACAAAAAACAAACAGTTATGAAAAAAGTCATATTTATATTACTTACACTATTATCAATTCTTATTACCAGTTGTTCACAAACAAATGAATCAAAAGCAAAAAAAGTTATTAAAGAATATTTCAAAGAAACACTGGATGATTATGACAGTTACTCACCTGTATCTTTTTCAGAAATAACGATGGCAAAAACGAAATGGGAGTTGCCTAAAAAATTAGAACCAGAACTTGAGAAGTTAAAGAAAATTGCAAAAAAAATAAATCAATCGGGATATGGTAATATTAATATTACCTCCGATGCAGATTATCATATTCAGTATTTAGATAAGTATTCAGAGATAATATCTAAAAAAGAATCAAATGACAGCAAAGTAAAAGAAGCTAAAGAATGGAAAGCATTATGGCTTGAATTCAAACATTACCAAGACATTATATATGCTTCTAAAAATAGCTTTCAACCGGAATTCATAGGATGGAAGATGACACACAAATTCAGAGCAAAAAACAGAATGGGAGGTAATGAGTTAAATGAAATTGAATTTCAATTTGATAAAGACATCACAAAGGTAGTAAAAGCAAGAAAGGTTAAATAGGAATTAGTAATTTTTTCTTTGTACCTAATAATGTTTCATCAAATTATAACTATGAAAAAAGTTACATCTATTTTATTCGCACTGCTATCGATTCTTATTACCAGTTGTTCACAAACAAATGAATCAAAAGCAAGTCCAATAATAGATAAATAATGAAATAAACACTCAAACAAAATACAGTTATGAAAAGCACATTTATGATCTCCACTACCAACAATATAGAAGGTTGCCCTATCAAAAAATATATTGATGTAATATGTTCAAACATCGTAATAGGTACAAATATCTTCTCTGATTTTGCAGCTTCATTTACCGATTTTTTCGGAGGACGCTCCGATTCGTACAAAAGAAAGCTGGAAATCATATACAATGAAGCATCCAAAGAACTGAAACAAAAAGCACTGACCGTAGGAGCCAATGCGATTATAGGGTTTAAAGTTGATTTTGACGAAATCTCCGGAAAAGACAAATCCATGTTTATGGTATCAGCTATGGGCACAGCATGTGTGATAGACTACAAAGAAGAAAGTCCTTCTGTTATTAAAACCAATGAAATAATTAGCCAATTTGATATAGATAAAGAAATAAATAGAAGACACATTATAAGTAAAATCAATAAAGATGTAGCAATCACTGATGAATGGGTCGAATTCTTATTAGAAAATCCACAAATAGAAATAATTGATAATCTATTGAAAAGATATGTTGAGTATGACAGAAATTATGAAACGTACAAAGGGACAATTAACACCATCGAAAAACTCATCGCTATCTTCCCTAAAGAAGTAGTGATCCCTAAAGTATATGAAAAATACCAATCCCACAGCACTCATATCAAAACACTAATTGAGAATTGCAAACTTTTTAGTGCAAGTAAAATTCTGGAATTATGCGATAAGGACATTCATCTGGCCATTGATATACTTGATACCAAAACAGATTATTATAAATCGGATGATTTAGAATTAATGCAGAAAATCATCAATAAATTATCTTCTCTTCCAGACACGGGCAAAATTGAAATGGTGAAAGGTGGGCTACTAAGTAAGGAGCAAGAAAAATTCATATGTCAGAACGGACATAAAAATTCACTTGAGTCAGAATACTGTGAAAGCTATAATTGTGGAATCAATATGAAAGGATTAACCCAGGATGAAACGGAACATATCAATATGTTAAAACAAAGAATAGACGTTCTTAAAAGCATTATACAAGCCTAATTTTAAGAAATATAAGATTACACAGTGGAGCAAAAACATGAAATATTCAAATATTTAAAGAAAACATTGTACAATATTATATTTTTTAATAACTTTGCCAAATATTAATTAAAACATACAAACTTATGAAACAAACTTTATTATTTCTTACTATCGCCCTGTCGATAGTTTTCACCTCCTGTTCTAAAGATGATGATGAGCCAAAGTTTAATTATGACATTAATACCCTCATTGGTACATGGGAGATAACTGAGGTTGATACCGGAGATGGATACACTATCTGGATTCTTGGAGCAACATCTGCAACATTCAATTCGGACGGAAGCTATGTAGGAAAAGGATATTTCGGAAATGGAAGTGGCACTTATAAAGCTGAAGGAAACACCATTACTTGTTTTGTAGACGGTAAAGAGTTTTTAAAATACGATGTTATAAATTTAGCATCAAATAATTGTGAACTAAAAATGTACGTAGAAGATGGGACATCCATAAAGATAAAGTGCAAAAAAAAATAAAGAAGATTGTTGTGATGGATGATTCCGAAGCACCAAACTTCTACCACATAGATCCCTAATATAAAAGGAACAGCGCATTCTTAAATTTTGGATGCGCTGTTCCTTTTTTATCCATCGTAATCACTTATCATCTTCCTCACCAAATCCTTATTGCCGGGATCATCTGCATTAACAACCGTTCCTCCACCTTTACCAAACTGCCTGCGTTCTTCATCGGTGAGATACACCGTTGTGATAGCATCGGCAAACAACATATTCAGATTTACATAACTAATACCCCAAAGAACATAATCCATCGTCCATCCATAACGCTGACAGGCGAAATCAATCAACAGCCCATAGATACTCTTTCCGCCAAAAGTAAGGCTGTTACCTTCTCCCTTGATTTTTCCAATACGTGCTTTCTGTTCCCGATCGGCATCAATGCCGAAATACTTGATAAATTCTTCTGTTTTATCACTCGAAAAAATGACAGACAAGATAGTAGCCAGGTCTTCCACCGAAGTATTATCCTTCAAAAAGACAGCACGTTGATATACTTTCTCCACATTCAGAAGGTTCTTTCTATCGGCAAATGTAGAATAAGAGATGATGCGGCACACAATATCCGGATATTCTTTGCATACTCTCATTGTCTCTGCCAAAGGATTGAGAGCCAATAAACCGGCATTAATATCCAATTCCAGATATAATTTTTTCAGTATCTGCGTTTTCCCTAATGTGGGTGGATAAATAGAGAAGTCTCTTTTACCAATTCTGAAACGAACCGGGGTTTCGGTCAGTGCATCAGACACATTTATTTCAATTTGTTTGTCCATATATTTATAATGATAAAAAATAAGAGCGCTTTTCAGGGCGCTCTTACCTAACTAATGAATCTGCTTATTTGCCTGCTTCAGGATCCGCAGGGGCTTCAGACTCGGTTTTAACATAAGGTTTTACCTGTGCTCCATCTGCCGGTTTCAACACATCCACTGTGTATTTCCACTTCTTACCTTCGGCTGCATCGAAAGTTTCTTCCAGAGATACGATGGAACGGTCAATCAGAATACCTTCGCATTCCGGATCTTCCGGAATCAGACGGAAAGCATATTCACCTTCGATAACACCATCAAGATCGGGAATTGGTTTTGTACGACCTTTGGCAGCACGAACTTCGAATTCAAAAGTAAAAGTACTCTTTGCATACTTCACTGCCTCTACTTCGCCACCTTCTACTTTGGCCTCTTTCTTCTCACCTTTGGTAGGTGTCAACTTGGTTGAACCTTCAACCGGATCGTAACCCAATGGTTTAAATTTAAGTGCTTCTGCACCATCACATTCAGCAAATTCAATTGTGGGTTTTCCCCATGATAACTGTGCCATAATTTTAAATTTTTAAAAATTGATTAATAAATTATTATAAAGAAATTTCGCGTTCCAAATCTTTAAGAACTTGTAATTTCATATCACAAAAGTAGGGAGTAAACAGATAGAGAAGAAATATTTGAAGGGTATAGCTGTGACCTTCCGAGTGTAGTCATAAAATCATGAAAAAGAAGGAAACTCACCACAGAGTTTCACAGAGTACTATTCTTCTAATTGAAACGCAGATTAACGCGAATTTTCGCAAAAGAACAAATATAAAAGAAAGAATATCAATACTTTAATCTGCGTTCTATCCGGATAATAAACTTTGAAAACCGGTAGAAATGCACAAAAAGCATCGGCTTAAAGTATAAATGCCATTGGTGGTGATACTCTCCTTAATTGAAGAATACCACCACCAATGCCCACTTATACGATCACTCAAACGTTGCTTTCCTCTAACCTTCCCATAATAAATGTATAGGCCTGATCAACACTCGTCTGAAAATCTTTATAAGTTCGATAATCAACTATTAGCCTATTACTGTCATTAGAAATTATAGTTTTGGCAGACAATCCGATAACGTCACTCAGTGTATCCCTCAATCCGTTCAGCATCCTTCCTCCACATGCCAGCTTTTGGGGGAAATACAGATAAAGAATAATAAAAACGAACTGCTTCCGAAGCTGGACAACATTATTCTTATAATGCCCTGAGTTATGAAATTCACAAAACCAGGTATAGATTGTAGGAATGAGTTTTAAATCGTTAAGCTTAGGAGCTGATAACTTCAGTTCACGTTCGGATATCTCACATTTTTGTTTGTGTATACTTTCTAAGTCAACTATTTCATCAAACATAGTATATTCAGTTTAAGTGTTAATAATAGGATTGCTTTTTAGCCCATAGTAAAGCTGCATAGATGGCTCTGGAATAAAGTCTTATTTCTTCTTTTGTGTAGAGAAAACTAACACGAAAAGCTACATTTCGTGCTTCAATCATCAGTTCACTATTCGTTTTCATCATTTTTGCATTGTTCATATGTTTATGGTATATTAGTTTACCGCCAAAAGTAAGGTTTGGCAGATTAACGGAACCAATATATCACTCTGCATTCATGACAATCATAAAAAAGTCACGCAATAAAAATGTAAGGTTATATAAAGTAACTTGTAAATCATTTTAGGCAAAGAAAGAGCTAACAAGAAAATATCAGAATAAAAAGACACTGAAAGACATACACCACTTCATCTACTTTACAAGGCGATGCACTTGCAACAGGCTGATAATCAACACTTATAAGATTGTACACTTTTGTTATACAAGAATGTACAATCTTATATGACAAGAGTGTACAATATTGCATGGTAAAAGTGTACAATCTTATAGTTCGTTGGCTATTTAGTTTAAAAACGGAATTCGAATGGACTGATGAGCCGGTATTGGTGGCATTGAATGCAATATCGTGATGGAATTAATAAAAGTTTCGAAAAATGCAGTTATCCTGTCTTTTTGTTCCTATATGGCTGATTTTCATGACACCCTTATTCTAATTATTACTGCAATTAGAGAATAAAATGCATAATAATATCAATTATTATGCGTATTCTATCGCATAATCTTTCTTTAATTGGATAATCATGCACATTTATTCGGCGCGTTATCCTAATTTTCCCGGTATGATAAGTTCGGTTCCTCTACGAGGAACAACTCGAACCTCGTAGAGAAACGACTCGAGACTCTACGAGAAAAAATAAAATCGCCTAAAAAGACGTTTTCGAACGCTAACTGAAAGTAAAACCCACCCCGATCACAACTATTAAAAGTATAATCAAATAAACTCATAAAGATAAATTGTGTAATAAATATCAAAAGAACAAGATATTTTTGTTACATTTTTCTCCATATACCGTACAAATAAGAATAATAAAAGCCGGAAATGCCGAAGATTTTTATTACTTGCAAGAAACCTTCCCTTAATTAGAGGATTCTAAAGGATCAGGAATGTCACTTTGTCAAATCGTAAGTAAGTATGTACTTTGAATAGATACGAACTAATTATTATTTTTCAGACATAAGAACAAAAGAACACATTTTCTGTATAACCTCCATAAACAGCTTATTTGTTCTTATGTTCTTATGTCTAATCTCCATCTATACTGATAGGATAAAACTATCCTGAATATGTTGCCAGTCTGGACAAATTCAACATAGAAAATGAGGTAACCAACAGTATACACCTGCATCAATTCGATTTTTTAATGCGAGCAACATTATAATTCCCAATCGAATTTATTTCCTTTATAATATATTTCCATAACTTTGGCCCGTACTATCAAAAACACTCTCTGTATATGGATAAAAAATACATTATAGGCTTACAGAAGGGCTCATACTCCGATTTCAATAAATTATATGACCTTTATGCAGATAGATTGTATGGCTTTGCTTACAACCTGACACATTCGTCAGAGATGGCAGAGGAAATTGTGCAGGAAGTCTTTTTAAAAATCTGGCAGATGCGGGAGCACTTATCTCCCGAATATTCTTTTCGTTCTTTTCTCTTCACGATTGCCAAAAATAAGTTCCTAAATGATCTGAGAAACCGGCTCACCTTACTTTCTTATGACGAATACATAACTCAACTGGATGATGCGACGGAAAGAGGAGAAAACTCCACAGAAAGTGAGTTTAACTTCAATGAGTTGAATGAACAGGTCCTCCAGTCCAAAGACAAACTGAGTAAGCGGCAAAAGATGATATTCGAAATGAGTAAAGAAGAAGGATTGTCAAATCAGGAAATTGCTTTGAAACTTGGTATCTCCGAACAATCTGTTAGAAATCAATTAAGTAGCGCACTCAAAGTACTTAGAGAAGAACTCATTAAAATCGGTTTTTCTTTCGCTCTCTTTTTTATGAGTCAGTGGTAAACCTAAAAAAAGTTAATAACAAAGGATACATATGTTACATGATTCGTATTTCTGTGTATCACTTATAAACGGACAGGATTGATTATGGAGAAACAGAATAATATACTTGAAAAATATATTCGCGGCAGCATCAGCGAAGAAGAATATAATGAATTGCAACAGCAGATTCAGAATGATTCTGATAGCAGTGTCGGGGATATGCTAAATGAGTGCTGGCAAAAAGACCTGAATATCCACGTTATGCCCCGGGCTGCGAAAGAACGGACCCGGAGACTGGTTAACGAAAAGATAAAGAAGGACATAAGACGCATCTGGTTCAAACGGGTGTCGACCATTGCAGCTTCTATTCTGATACCCATATTAATCATCTCTACGGTTTATTTCTATAAGGAAATGGACCATTACAAGCAGATACCCAATATCGTATCTGTCAACAAAGGACAACGAGCCGGTATTACACTGCCTGACGGAACAATTGTTCATTTGAACAGTGAATCTAAACTGACTTATACTCCGGACTTTAATGGTAAGTTGCGAGAGGTGGTTCTGGAAGGAGAGGCCTTTTTTGAGGTCACTCCCAATAAAGAGAAACCTTTCATTGTGAAAACGTCCGTTTTCGATGTAGAGGTATTGGGAACTTCCTTTAATGTCTCGGTCTACAATGATGAGAATATTGTAGAAACCGCACTTATGGAAGGAAAAGTGAAACTGACGATGCAGGGCTGTCCGTCTAAGCCTGTTTATCTGACGCCTTCACAGAAGTTTATCTATTCCAGAAGCGATCGGCAAGGTACTATCTCTATCATGGAGGGAGATACCGAACTGGCCTGGAAACAAGGCATACTTGCATTCAGTGCAGAACCGTTGGAAGAGGTTTTCCGGAAAATAGAACGCTGGTATGGAGTAACGATGCACTACGACAAAGAAAGCTTAGTGGACGATAACTTCACAGGACAATTCAAGATGATTTCCATCCAGGAAATGATGAATATATTGCGCATGCACTATAACCTGAAATTTAAAATAGAGAATAATGACATATACATAATCTAAAAACAGAAAAGCATATGAAAAATACCGATTAAAAAAATCCTTTCGTCCTCCACCGTTCCGTCCTTTTTTTTAGGAAGCTGATAAAAATAATCAAAACAGTTTCTTAATATCCAAATTCGTTTTAATCAATTCAATTGACAGGGAGCCTTCTCAGGTTGGCTCCAAGCCATTGCTATGCCCTTTTTTAAACAAAAAATGCTTATGAAGAAAATAATAATGTATATTGCCTTACTGATGTTGCCGATCCTTTGTTCAGCCCGTAAAGCCTTTGTGATAGAAGAAGGCCGAACCGTGATACTGACAGGTAAACACGCTTCATCACCGGCACTGCTTGCAGCACACGAACTGCAATATTTCGTAAAACAATCATTGGGGATACACGTACCCATAGTGAATGAATTACCATCAGGACCCACCGGAATTATCTATGTGGGTAACAGTGAATATACGGATAAAATACACTTTGAACCGCAGGAATATCTGATACAAATCACTCCGGAAACAATCGTTCTGATGGGACAGGACGAAAACTATGACAGTGATGGGGGACGCGATAACAACGGTATAACACCCTCAAAAGACCGGTTAAAAATTAACTACTCAAAGCTGACGGGTAATTCATCGGCCAACGTAGAGTTGACGCTACCATCTATTTATGATGCACAAGGAACTTGTTATGCTGTATATGACTTCGTTGAGAACTATCTGGGTGTCCGTTTCTATGGTCCGGCTCCACTAAATGTGATTGTTCCCAGACAGAAGCAACTGAAACTGGCTCCAACCCGAGTGATGCGTTCTCCTGCAATCAAATACAGAGACAGTAGCTATTCTTTTGATTGGCCGATGATGAAAGAACAATATTTTGAAGCTACACCGGAGATGACCCAACTATTCCTCAGAAGAATCCGGTTTGGCGGAGAGAAATGGGCTGCCAATCATGCTTTCACAGCTTATCAGGACCGTTTCCTTCAAAAGAATCCGGATCGTCCGGAACTCTTCGAGGGTTATCATCCCGAATATTTTGCCGTCGGACGTACCGGAGGGCCTCACGAACGTCAGTTCTGTTACACCAATCAGGCATTTATCAAACAGGTGGCCAAAGATGCCTGCGACTATTTTGACGGGCAGCCCCTGAAAGGTGAACAAATAGCTTTAGGAGACTATTTTGCAGTGGTTCCGCTCGACAATGCCAACTGGTGCCAATGTGAAGAATGCAGCCGGCAACTGGCTATTGATAAAGATAATATCCGGGGAGAACACTTCAATTGCGGTACTGCCACCCATTACCTGTGGACCTTCATCAACAATGTAGCTAAAGAGGTAAAGAAAACGCATCCCGGAAAAAAAATAGCCGCCTTGGCCTATCATGTATATGCTTATCTGCCTGAGGATATAGAACTGGAAGATAACATATCGGTAGCCCCCTGCCTTCACCCACGCAACTATTGGGCACCAAAGATGAAAGAGAATGAAGCTGATTTCTACAAAGACTGGATTGAAGAAAGCAGGAAGAGCCATCGCCCCGTCTATCTGTGGAATTACCTGTGTTTCCCAACCGAACGCGGACTGGTACAGGGGTTCAACGTATTTCCCGGCTTCAGTATCCACCAGGTGGCCGAAGAAACAAAAATGTACGCCCGGGATGGTGTACGAGGCATATTCCTTTGTGGAATAGGAGAGCAGTTTGATTTCTATGCCACCATGAAACTCTATGATAATCCGGAATTAGACATAGACCACCTGCTAAATGAATTCTTCACCTCTTATTTTGGTAAAGCAGCCCGCCCCATGCGCAACTTCTATGACAAAATAGAACAGGTATACAGTGATTCCAAAAATTATCCGTTGGACATTCAGACTAAAGATGCACAGTTTCACCAGACAGAAGCAATAGCATGGGAATACCTCGGGACAGACCGGGTAATGAAGGAACTGGAAGGGTATATCCGTAAAGCACAATCGCTGGCAGGTAGTCCGGCAGAAAAAGCACGCGTGGACTCATGGGTGAAAGGAGTCTGGGAATATATGCAAACAGGTAAAGCCAAATACATATCTAAAAAAGCAAAAGAATGAAACTTATCAATCTCTTTCTGTTCCTCTTCCTGCTGGGATGCGTAAGTTGCAAAAGCCCGGAAGAGAACATACCCAACGAGTCTATACAGATTATTCCTCTGCCAAACAACTATGAGCTCAAACCGGGAAGTTTCTGTATGACCGGACAAACAACGATCGGAATAGATACTTCTGATCCGGCAATGGTAGCTCTGGCAGAATACTTCAACGAAAAGACAAGTGATGCTACCGGATTCTCTTTACCGGTTGGTGACTCCGGAACAATCGTCTTTCAATTAGGCGATTATAAAGAGTTGGGAGAGGAGGGATATCAGTTGTCTGTATCCTCCGGGAAACTCGTGCTGAGTGCATACAGGCATCATGGTATATTCAACGGCATACAATCTGTTCTTCAACTACTCCCTCCGGAAATAAAATCGAAAACAGTGCAACCACAGAAAACATGGTACATCAATTGTGTAGAAATCACCGATAAACCTCAGTTCGCATGGCGCGGGCTGATGCTTGACGTCAGCCGGCACTTCTTTACCAAACAGGAAGTGAAGCGGTTCATAGACCAAATGGCAGAATACAAGTATAATGTGTTTCACTGGCATCTAACCGATGATCAGGGGTGGAGACTTGAAATAAAATCACTGCCTGAACTGACCAATATCGGTGCATGGAGAGCTCCCCGGGTAGGTAACTGGTGGGAAAGAGAACCACAACTTTCTACCGACTCTTTGAGCTATGGAGGGTTTTATACTCCGGAAGACATCCGGGAGGTTGTAGACTATGCCCGGAAACGCTATATTACGATAGTGCCCGAAATAGATATACCCGGACACAGTATGGCTGCCCTGTCGGCATATCCTGAGATTTCCTGTACGGGTGGTCCTTTTCATGTGAATGTAGGAAATACATTCTATACAAAAACGGAAAACTCCTTGTGTGCAGGCAATGAACGGACATTTGAAGTTCTTGATACTGTATTCTCTGAAGTTGCCCGCCTTTTTCCTTCCCCATACATACATATCGGAGGCGATGAATGCTATAAGGGCTTCTGGGAGAGATGTCCCAAATGCCGGATGCGAAAACAAAAAGAACATCTGAAAAATTCGGAAGAACTGCAAAGCTACTTTATAAAACGAGTGGCCAACATGGTTCAGAAAAAAGGGAAACAGGTTATCGGATGGGATGAGATACTGGAAGGTGGTTTAGCTCCGGAAGCAATTGTAATGTCATGGAGAGGTATAAAGGGAGGTGCGGAAGCTGCCCGCCAAGGACATTCGGTTATTATGACTCCGAGCGATCATTGTTATCTGGATTTCTATCAGGGAGACCCGACAGTTGAACCGAACACTTACGCTATGCTTCGCCTGCAGGACTGCTACAAATATCAGCTTATCCCTGACAGCATAAATCCGTCTTTAGTAATGGGCGGACAAGGAAACCTCTGGACGGAATCCGTACCTCACTACCGTCAGGTGGAATACATGGTCTGGCCCCGTGCTTTAGCTATATCCGAGACATTATGGACCGATGCCCGGCTACGTAACTGGAAATTCTTTGTCCACAGGGTAGAACAACAATTTGAGCGATTCGATCAATCCGGAGTTAACTATGCCCGCAGCATTTATGATCCGATAATCTGTCCGCACCGGGATAAAAAGAACGAACTGAAAATAGAACTAAAGACAGAAGTAGAGGGGCTAAGCCTGTTCTATACATTCGACAATACAATCCCTGATGTCTACTCCAATATGTATACAGATACACTTTCTGTTCCTAAAAATGCATCGATGCTCCGTGTAGTCACTTACAAGGGACAGACACAAGCAGGCAGACAGGTTGATGTTACAATCGAGGAGCTGAAAAAGAGAGTGACGGAATAAAAAGTAGTATGTTATAAAACATAAAAAAAGAGATGTTACAAATAAAGCCAATCGGTGTACTACTTACAGAACGGACAAGGACAAAGAAAAACGAGACATCTGACTAACAAGTAAAAACACCTGAAAATCACTTATGATAAAATACTTAAAATCATTATGAGTACAAGAAAATTTCGCATAATACTGCTTCTATTGTTAATGACCGGATTCGTATCCACCATTAATGCCCAGGAGCAAAAGATTTCTCTCTCACTTAACAATGCCACATTGAAGCAGTTCTTTAATGAAATAGAACACAAAACCGATTACTCTTTCTCTTATCGCGAAGGAGTATTGGACAACCGGAAGGATATAACGGTTTCTGCACAAAACAAAGACCTGTTGGAAGTTCTCAAAGCGGTACTCACTCCAAGAGGATTAAGCTTTAGCATACAATCCAAATCAGTAGTCATCATTCCACAGCAACAGGTAGCGGCAAGCAAACCGGTCATCATCAAAGGAAAGGTTACAGATGCTACCAACGAACCACTTGTGGGAGTTACCATCCGGGTTAAAAATGGTAATGAAGGTACAACGACCGATATGGACGGTAACTACTCAATCCAGCTGAAAAACAAGAATTCCGAACTTCAGTTCTCTTACATCGGTTACAAACAAAAGGATATAAGAGTAAAAGACAAAACGGTAGTCAATGTACTGCTGGATGAAGATAGCCAAATGTTGAATGAAGTAGTGGCCATCGGCTACGGTGTGATGAGAAAAAGAGATCTGACAGGTTCTGTAGCCCGCATCGGAGAAAAGGATATAAACAATGTACCTACGATTCGTCTGGACCAGGCACTGACCGGTAAAGTATCGGGTGTACACGTCACTAACACTTCCGGTGAACCGGGTGCAGCTACCAATATCCTGATCCGTGGTGGTAACTCTATTTCAGCAAGTAATCAGCCTTTGTATGTTGTAGACGGATTTATCGGTGCAGGCGATCTGAACCTGATTGACCCCAATGATATAGAATCAATAGAGATTCTGAAAGATGCCGCAGCTACTTCTATTTATGGTGCCAGAGGTGCCAATGGTGTGGTTATCATTACTACTAAAAGAGGAACCGAAGGTGGTAACAATGTTACAGTGAATGCTTACGTCGGTATCCAGCATGTTGCCAAACGGTTGGAAATGCTCAATGCGCGTGAATATGCCGAAATGCTGAATCAACAGGATGTGGCTGCCGGACAAGAGCCTTCTATTGAGAATCCCAGTATCTATGAAAAAGGTACCGACTGGCAGGAGGAAATACTCCAAATGGCTCTGATGCAGAATTATCAGGTAGCAGCTTCGGGAGGAAGTAAAGACACCCGTTACTATTTATCATTGAGTATGTTCGATCAGGAAGGTGTCATCAAAAGATCCGGAATCAGACGTTATCAGACCCGCCTCAACTTGGACAGAAAGATAGGTGATAAGATAAATATCGGGGCTAATTTCCAATTTTCCCACTCGTCCAGAAAACCCAATCTGGTAAGTTTGGGAGGATTTGATTACCAAAGCTCGGCTCTGGCAACTCCTCCGACCATGCCTATTTATAATGAGGACGGTTCGTATGCAGCAGACAGCCCTTCACGTGTGGTAAGCAACAAGATTGACAACGTAGTAGCACAGCTTAACCTGCGTAAGAAAGAAGAAGCATCAACCACTGTCTATGCAGGTATATTTGCAGACTGGGAAGCCATAAAAGGATTGAAGTTCAAAACTTCTTTAGGATTGAACGCCAGCACCAGTAAAACGAATGAATACAAACCCGGTTCACTCCCAACCATGATGCAGAATAAAACCAAAGGTGAAGCGTGGATCAATCAGGGGGAAGGTTATTCTATCTTATGGGAAAACACAGCCAACTATATGAAAGAGATAGCCGAAGGACACCACCTGACTGTCTTGGGAGGATATACTTTACAATTCGGACGTAACGAAGGACTAAACCTATACGGAAAAAACTTCACCAATGACTTGTTGGACTGGAACAACCTCTCCGATGCAGAAACCAAAACCCGCCAGATAGGCAGCTCTGCTTCCGAATGGGCCATCATATCGTATCTGGGACGCATCAACTACTCTATTCACGATCGTTACCTGCTCTCGCTTGTAGGCAGATACGATGGTTCATCCCGTTTAGGCAAAGATAACCAGTTTGCTTTCTTCCCTTCCGTAGCGTTGGGATGGAGACTCTCGGAAGAGAAGTTCATGAAGCGATTTTCCAAACTGAATAACCTGAAACTGAGATTCAGTTATGGTCTTTCCGGAAATCAGGATATTGCACTGTACCAGACATTACCGTTGATGAAACAACAAAATGTGATGTTAGGCGACATTCCGCAAATCGGATACATCCCCGATCGTTTAGGAAATGACAAACTGAAATGGGAGACAACGGCTCAGTTCGATTTTGGTGTGGAGGCTTCTTTCTTCAATTCACGTTTGAATATAGAACTTGACTTTTATTCTAAAAGAACCAAAGATCTTTTACTGGATGTGGAGTTCCCCTATATCTCAGGATTCAAGAATGGTTTCATGAATGTAGGTAAGATCTCAAACCAGGGAGTAGAGCTTATGATCCGTACTACCAATATCGCTACAAAAGACTTCACATGGTCTACCGAATTTAATATCTCTACAAATAAAAATAAAGTCTTAGCGATGGGACCGGATAAAGATTTTGAATACACCTTCCGTCCGGGTTTGGGTACACATCCTTACTCCTGGTTAAAGGTAGGCCAGCCCGTCGGAGTATTCTATGGCTATATTATGGACGGTATTTACCGCTCACGTGCACAGATTGAAGCCGGCAATGAGCCGAACGCTTCACTCGGACAAAAAATCTACCGGGATATTAATGGGGATGGCGTGGTTTCCATTGAAGACCAGACAACCATCGGCGACCCGAATCCCGATTTCTTTGGAGGTATCAACAATACGTTCACTTACAAGAATTTCACTCTGAGTGTATTTTTACAGGGAACGTATGGAAATGACATACTTGCAGGAGGTGACTTCCTGTATGCCACAGTCGATCCCCGGTTTGTAAATCAGTACAAACGGGTAAAGAACTTCTGGTCACTCGACAATCCCAACGGAAATTATCCTAAACTCTATTCCAATGACGAATACCAGCCTTCTACCTACATGATTCATGATGGTTCACATCTGAAGATAAAGAGTATCAGCCTGTATTACAACTTCCCGGTTAAGAGCTGGAAAAAGAATAAGACGATTCAGGAACTGCAATGTTACGTTACCGGTACCAACCTGTTCACGTTCACCTCATACAAAGGATACGATCCGGAGGTAAATACCGGAAAAGAAGGCGGTTATAAGGTCTATTCGGCCAACGTGCTACGGGGTATGGACTTTACCGCTTATCCCTCAGCGAGAACTTATACTTTTGGCTTTAAAATCACATTATAATGAAAAGAATCATGAAAAAACTAAAGATAATGGCACTGTGCATCCTGACTGCTACTTGCAGCTCGTGCCTGGACATGCTCGATAAAACACCTATATCACAACTCAGCGTCGGTAAACTGTTTGAAACAGCAGACGGGGCAGAAGCTGCCGTATCCGGATGTTACAGTTTCCTCAACGGAACAGGATATTACAGTCAGGACAGATGGTGCTTTGCCTTTGAAGGCACCGATATATCCGGTAGTGCAGGTGGCTCAGCCAATTATCAATGGACTTCCGGTGAAAACCGGTGGAGTGACTGGTGGCTCACCACTTATCAGGCAATCGGCGCTTGCAACACAACCATAAGCCGCATAAAGCAATCAACCTTTGATGAGACCCGCCGTACTTCACTGTTGGCAGAAGCCCGTTTTCTACGTGCTTTCTACTATTATCATGCATTGACTTACTGGGGAGGCGTACCCTTATTGAAAGATGAGATAACTTCGCTGGATCAGGTAAAGAATATAAAGAGAGCCACACGGGAAGAACTTTCAAATTTCATCATTGATGAACTCACTGAAGTATCGGACATCTTGGAGAAAAGCCCTGCCATCGTAGCAAGAGCCAGTAAAGGAACCGCACTTACCCTGTTGGCAAAAATGTACTTACTGCAAGAACAATGGGAAAACGCAGCAAAGACCTGTGAGCAAATCATGGGCCTGAACAAATATAAACTGTTCGACAACTATAGCGACATCTTCTCACAGGCATTCGAGAACCAGCAGGAACACATCTTCTCTATTCAGTTCAATGCTGACTATACCGACTTCTCGGCCCGTATGTTGTGGTACCTGGGTCCGAGCAAAGAAGAATGGGACAAGTTCAATGGTTTGGGAGGAAGTTCGGCCCCCACTTCCTTCTATGATAAATACGATGAATGGGACCTGCGCCTTGAACACAATCTGGCCAAGACCTGGCGGGGACAGGCTTTCAAAGACAGCCGTATCGCCATCATTAAATACTGGGACAGAACCGGTAAACAAATGCTTGACCACGACGGACTGAACTTCCCCGTATTCCGCTATGCAGACGTTCTTCTCATGTATGCCGAAGCACTAAACGAATGGAAAGGAGCGCCTACCCAAGAGGCTTATGACGCAATCAATGAAATTCGCGAACGGGCAGGGGTAGATGAGATAGAAGAGTTGGATTACAAACAATTTCAATCTCTCATTCGTGATGAACGTGCCCGCGAATTATGCTATGAGGGACATCGCCGATTCGATCTTGTGCGTTGGGGAATACTTGTAGAGACGGTAAAAAGAATCAGTAAAGAGATTAACTCAAAGGGAGGTGAATACATTAGTGAAGCCCATAACCTTTGCCCTATCCCTCAGACAGAGATTATAAAGAACTCAAATTTGGAACAGAATCCAGGATATGAAACTACTAAAAAATAAAAGCGATATGAAATCAACATTCAAGCTACTTCTGCTTTTAATGACTCTCTCATTCATTGCTTGTGACAAGAACGAAGATGACTTCTCAAAAAAAGACAGTTATCTGTATGTATGGAACATACGCACATGGAATGTGGGTACGGAAAGTAAACTTTCTGATATAAAAGTAACCTATTTCTTCAAAGGGGATACCACCCGGATACAGAATATTAACTTCTGGGTAATCAAAGAAAAAAGTACCCTCTATGCCGAAGAGGCCATGAAACATACCGACAGGGCTTTTCAGGTAACGTATCCTCAGAAAGACCCGAACCAGAAAGAGTTCAAAAATCAATGTTCTTTCCGCTTCAGTGAAGGATTCAATGTAGATTATGACGGTGATCCGATTGTGCCGGGAGGAAAATACAGGCTGGTAGTAAAAGCCATTGCTACCGACAACAAAGTGGTAGACAGCCCTACTACCGAATCGGGGGTATTCGAGATATACGACCCTAACAGTCCTGAAGAATAAACTTTGTTTAATTTAAAATAAATACCAAATGAAAAAGAATTTGTTTTTATGCCTGCTGTTTTTGTTAGGCATTCTCAATGTATCTGCCCAAACGACAGGTAACAAAGGTTTCAAGTTGAACGTAAATTCCGGAAATGCTTATCTGGATTGCGGAGATATCACACAGCTCAACAAAGCCGGAGCCTACACCATAGAGGCATGGGTGAATATAACCCTGGACGAACTGGCCGATCGTTTCATTATCTTCAAAAAAGAGCAACCCGACGAGCGTAACCGTATTAAAGTGCAGGTAGAAAAGAATGGACAGATCTACGTTATGCAGGCTAACGGAGACGGTGCTTATGCACAAACATCTGCCGGATGCTATCCGAAAAGTGGCTGGCACCATGTAGCCTTAGTGTATGACGGAACAAAATCAAGCACCGACGAAGGAGTTATCATTCTCTATATCGACGGTATCCGCCAGTCTTTCTCTAATGCTTTCTTCAAACCTACCACAGGTGACATTGACGCGTCATTCGTATTGGGTGGTGCTTCTCTTGCCTGCTACGATGAAGTCAGAGTATGGAACAAGTCTCTCAGCCTTGAGACCATATCTAAATGGAAAAGCTATAAAGTACTCGATACACACCCGGATAAAGCCAACTTAGTGGCCTATTATGATTTCCAGAATGTAACAGATACCAATGTTCCCGATTTACAGGGTGCTTATCCGGCTACTTTTAAAGCAACGGAAGCTGAAGTAAAAAACATCGACCTGAAGATCTTTAAAGAAGTAGGCGAAATGACTATCGAAAGCAGTATGGTTTCTCAGAAAACAGGTAATGCCTATGCGAAAGAAGATAATATTGAATTGCTTACTCTGAAAGTAAACACCGTTGGTGCAGGCGAACTGGCACTCACCGGACTGGACTTCTCGCTGAACGGTACAACCAAACTGACTGATATTGCCACTATTAATGTGTACTATGCCGGTGACAAAGCACAGATCACAGACGAATCACTCACAATGAACTATCAGGCACTTCGCCCGGGTACCGGCAAACTGGAGTTACGTGATGGAGATAACGCAGGCAAACAGCCGCTTAGTGTAGGAAATAACTTCTTTATCGTAGCCATCCGGTTGAAACCGACTGCTACTGACGGAAATAAACTGGACGGACAAATCACCAAACTGTACTTCAGTAATGGAAAAGATGTAGTTCCTGAATCTTCTGATCCGGACGGTGATATGACAATCCGCCAAATCAACAAGCTCGATGCGGCAGCTTATACACAGAAGTGTACTGACTATAACAATAAGATAGTATTCGGCTGGTTCCCCTGGTTCAGTGTTACTACTATTGACAAAGTAGACTGGAAAGGCCTCACTCATATTGCTCCTATTGGTTTTGAAATTGACAAGGGAGGTTATACCCCCACCTTCGAAGATAAAGGTATCGATCTGAAATGGCCCTGGATTGACTTTATCAATGCAGCGCACAAAAATGGTGTGAAAGTATTGGCTGCCATCACCGGTAATGTTCGCGACGGTGGAAATACAGCTTTCTATGTAGATCTGTTTGGCGATTCACAAAAGATGCGTGCTGCAGCCGTTGCCATAGCTAAGTTTGTTGACAAATACAACCTGGATGGTATTAATATGGATATTGAAGAGTTTTACAACTCCGTCCCCAATCACGGTGCAAAATATAATGAACTGGCTAAATATATAAAAGAAGAGCTCGACAAAATCAATCCGGATTTCGAACTCTCTATTGCTACCTATCCGGGAAATGAAAGCAATGAATGGGATTTCAAAGGAATGCTCAAAAGTGCCGACTACCTCACTATCATGATGTACAACATCGGACAAACATTCACTTGCCCGTTGAATGATGCACAAAGAAGAATCAAGCAGTTCTGGCTGGATATCGACATTCCCGCATCTGACATTGTTATCGCATGGCCCTACTATGGTAATATCTACAAGAACGGATCAAAATTCGGAACAGCCACTTTAGGTGATGTACCCAAGTATGCCAAAGACAATGATATCACTTGGGATGACGCAGCAAAATGTAATGTTTATAAATATACCGAAGACGGTGCCAATATGGTGGCTTATGCCGAGGATCTCCAGAGCCTCCGCTTAAAATATGACTATACTACCAAAGGCGGCTTCAAAGGTATTGGTATCTGGGCATTGGGTCAGGATGCAGGTATGGAAGACCAGGCATACGGATTGATTCGCGAATTCTACGATTCTACCTATCAAGGAACAGGAATCAGCAAGAACCAGTCCAATGGTAACATATCCGTTTACCCTACTGCTGTGGAAGATGAATTGTTCATCAACTTAAAAGACAATGACGGAGCCAATGTTACAGTCACTGTTTACAATATGATGGGACAGGCATTGAAAAACATAAATTTAGCTTCCGGCGTACGGTCTGTTCACCTTAACAGCCTTTCTACCGGTTGCTATATAGTGAAAATTCAATGTGAATCAGAAGTGGCAAGCTTTAGAGTTGTAAAGAAGTAAACCTTTTCGCTCTTTTTGGCAGATATTAAAACTCACCACAGAGTAACACGGAGTTTCACAGAGTATTATTTATCTGATTGAAACGTAGATGAACGCAGATTTTCGCAAAGGAAAACAAATATATGATAAAGAACTACAATCTTTTAATCTGCGTTCATCTGTGTTCATCTGCGTTTCAATAAAGATAAACTCTGTGGAACTCTGTGAAACTCTGTGGTGAAAAACTTCTGACACACCCGCTTTTTCTTCGGTAGATTTCCAGTAAATACAGATATTATGAGGTACAAAATTCTTCTGCTACTCCCGATAATGGCTTTTCTTGCCACCTTACCAATACGCCTGTATGCAACTAATGAATGCTTATCCCCCAATGAGACAGTATGGTTTCGCTATCCGGCCCAAAGCTGGTCCGAACAGGCTTTACATATCGGCAATGGTTATATGGGTGCCTCTTTTTACGGGGAGGTAGAGAAGGAACGTTTGGATATCGCTGAAAAGACATTCTGGGCAGGAGGTCCTCATGCTGCCTCCGATTTTAATTACGGAATAATCAAAGGAGGTAAAGACAAGATAGCCACTATCCGGCAGTTAATAGTAGAGCGCCGGTTTGCTGAAGCCGATTCCCTCTCCCGTATCTACATGACCGGAGATTATACTAACTATGGCTATTTTTCAATGGTGGGTAATCTGTGGATTGACTTTGGCAAAAACAAACAACCCGTACAAAATTACCTGCGCGGCATCGATCTATCCACATCCCGTGGTTTCGTTGAATATACACAGGGAGGTGTACAGTTTAACCGTGAGTATTTCTGCAGCTATCCTGATAAATTGATGGCACTTCATTTCACGGCCGATAAAGCAGGGAAGATCAGTTTCTCTCTTTCCCATTCACTCGTCTATCCGCCCGAAGAAGTCATAGAAAGTGAGAATGGACTTACTTTCAATGGAATCATCCGGAAAAACGGATTAAGCTATACCATTCGTATTAAAATTGTTCAGCAAGGCGGAAGTGTCAAAGTAGCCCATCAACGGATTGTAGTAGAAAAAGCCAATGAAGCCACTGTATTCTATGCGGTCGACACTGAATATGCTCCTGTATACCCCCTATATAAAGGAGAGAACCCGCAACAAAATACCGGAAAGGTAATAACAAAAGCCATTACAAAAGGCTACGAGACAGTCAAAAACACACATATATCCGATTATCAAACTTTGTACAATCGGGTCAGATTCACTCTTACCGGAGACACGGCTTCCGAACAACTTCCAACCAATATGCGTGTGAAACAATTGCAGAAAGGATTTACCGACGACGCCTCTCTGAAAGTTTTAGGGTTCAACCTCAGCCGTTACCTGCTGATAAGTGCCTCCCGCCCCGGCACACTACCTTCTACCCTGCAAGGTGTATGGAATACCTTTGAAAAGGCTCCGTGGAACGGAAATTTCCAAAGCAACATCAATCTCCAGGAGATGTATTGGGGATGTGGACCGACCCATTTACCGGAATGTGAAGAGGCTTATCTGGAATGGATTGAGGGTCTGGTAGAACCCGGACGGCAAACAGCCCGCGAATATTACGGAACGAAAGGCTGGGTGAGCCATTCTACCGGAAATATATGGGGCCACACCGTTCCCGGTGATGATATCCTGTGGGGGCTCTATCCTTCAGGAGCTGCCTGGCATTGCAGGCACCTGTGGGAACATTATGCCTTCAACGGAGATAAAGAGTATCTCAGAACAAAAGGATATCCTATTATGAAAGAAGCTGCCGAATTCTGGCTGGAAAACATGGTAGAGTATCAGGGACATTTCATTATTGCCCCTTCCGTATCAGCAGAACACGGCATTGAAATGAAAAACGGTTCTCCGGTAGAATATTCTACCACAAACGGTGAGCAAACGGAAGGAAGACTTTTTACCGTGCCCGCCTACCAGGATATAGAAATGGTATATGATCTATATAGCCACGTAATCAAAGCAGCAGAATGCCTGAACACAGATTCTGTATTCCGCCAGAAGCTGCTCATTGCTAAAAATAAGCTACTACCCTTGAAGATAGGACGCTATGGACAATTGCAGGAATGGATAGATGATGTGGACAACCCACACGATCATCATCGCCACCTTGCCCACCTTTATGCTTTGTATCCGGGAAATAGGATATCATACACCCGGACACCTGCATTAGCCCAGGCTGTCCGGAAATCTTTAGAGATGAGGGGTAAAGGTAAATTTGGCGACAGATGGCCTCACACGGGAGGCAACTGGTCTATGGCATGGCGTACCGCTTTATGGGCCAGACTTTACGATGGCAATCAGGCTATCGGAACTTTCAACCGGATGATTAAAGAAAGTGGTTACGAAAACATGATGTCCAATCAATCGGGAAATATGCAGGTAGACGCTACAATGGCCACCTCAGGGCTTTTTGCTGAGATGTTATTACAATCTCACGAAGACTTTATACACCTTTTACCTGCCCTGCCTACCGAATGGCCGGAAGGCAAAATTGAAGGATTGATGGCAAGGAACGGCTATCAGGTAACGATTGAGTGGAAATATGGAAGACTGACAAAAGCGGAAATTGTAATCCCACAAGGGATGGACAGACCGACAGTAAAAATACAAGGCATTCCTTTGTCAGAGACAGACGGCAGAGTGAGTTTTATCCCCTACTCACAAAGCACCTCACACACTTTGTTCTGAAACTCTCTTGCTTTGGCCGCCGAAAGTACATTCTGATTCATAATGGCAAAGGCTATTTCATGCCCGTTAGCAGCCTTCAGATAGCCTGCTAAGGCGTTAATTGCTGTATAGGAACCTGTCTTGGCATGAACATTCTTACAGGCTTTTCCTTGCTGCATTCTATACTTCAATGTTCCGTCTACTCCGGCAATGGGAAGAGCCTTGTAGAGTTTCTGAAACACATCTGTACGGGAATAGGCAAATTTAAGGAAATCGACCAAAAGGGCAGGAGAGAGGTAGTCATAGTTGGATAGTCCACACCCATCGGCTATCTTATAATGGTCGGGATTGTGTCCCAGCTGCTTTATCATCTTCTTTATCTCAGCAATGCCCTCTTTGGCCGAGACATACTTCTTCCCGGTGGCTTGTGCCCCCAGACGACAAAGCAGGGCCTCTGCACTCAGGTTATCGCTTTCCTTCATTATCTGGGTAACTACCTTCTGTACAGAACACTCCGAACGCGCCATGCAAACGGATGAACTATCGGGAGTAAAAACAGAAAAGACATAGTTTAGAGGTACCTCAATACCTTTGTTGCGGAGCTTTTCAAGAAAAGCATGCATAAAGAAGTCCTGTGAAGAGAACACATTGATATCTGCACTGCGTCTCACCTCTACATTGCCTGTGACCGTGATATTGTTCTTATTTTCAAGCCATCCCCTGGTTACGGTAAACTTTCCGGCAGAGGGAGTACGTGTCCGGGTTGCATTGCTGAGGCTGTAATAAGAGGACTCCGGATAGCAGGAAACCCGCGCCGTATCTCCCTGAACTGCACCCGGAGCAGCTGTTACCGTCACCATTCCTTTGTGATACATCAACGGAGAAAGATAGGGCTGATAAGCTTCCGGCGTATCATCCCATGCCCATCCGCTCCCCCAATAGAGGGAGTCTTTCATGGAAATATCTCCATAGATCCTCCCATCAATAACGGAGAAAGGAGAAGTGATGATGGCATCTACTAACGTATCCATACTAAGTTCATCAAATTCGGGATCAAAACCTCCTACTACATACAAATCTCCACGCAAAGTATCATGCTCTATGACTCCATTGTACCAGACCTCGGTACGAAACGGCTCGTCGGCATCCGAACGGGAAAGGGCAGTAATAGCAGTCAGCAGCTTCATAGTCGATGCCGGGCGTGAAAGTTTAGTATCCCGATACGTATAAAGCGGCTTCTTATCAGTAAGATCATAAACAGATATACCGACTTCAGATCCCTCAGGCAAGGTTTTCAACAATGAGTTGATGCGGGAAGAGAGAACCTCCTGCCCCCATAAAACCGGAAGGCAGGAGGATAAAATAAGGAATAGGAAAATTCTTTGCATACGTTTAGTTTCTTAATCACAGGGCTTCCCTGAATATTTCGGCTACTGTGGGGTGGGGGAATACAATCTTCTTCCACTCCGTAGTAGTCAGTTTCAACTCTACTGCCATGCCAGCAAGGGTGATAATTTCGGAAGCAGGATTACCAAGTACATGGGCACCCAGGATCGTTTTATCCTCACCGATCAATAGTTTGCACATACCGTTCACACCTTCATTTTCAGCAACAAAACGGCCTGAATACGCCATGGGTAATTTAACAATGTGATAGGGAATACCTTTTGCCAACAGACTTTCTTCAGTATGCCCCACTCCGGCAATCTCCGGATTGGTATATACTACACCGGGGATGGCACGATAACTCATCACATCGTCCCTACCAAGAATGGTATGTACGGCTACTTCTGCTTCGCGAACCGCCGTATGGGCAAGCAGCGAAAAGCCTGTAAGGTCACCACAGACATATACACCCGGTTCGGAGGTCTGCATTTTAGAATTAACGGCAACGTTCCCGCGTTCCGTCAATACCAGTTTCAGATTTTCGAGTCCGAAACCTTTGGTGACAGGGCGACGGCCTACACTCATCAGTAGCTTTTCCGCAATCACACTACCGGAGCCTTCGGCATTCTCATAAGAGACTACAGCTTCTGTTTCATTTTGCGACAGAGAAATAACCTTCGTGCTCAGGAGGAATCGGATACCTCGTTTCGCATATTCGGCACGAAGCAAGGCAGAAAGTTCTTTATCCATTCCGTTTAGTATCTCATCCAGCATTTCTATCACTGTCACCTGTACACCAAGGCTATTGAAGAAAGAGGCAAACTCCATTCCGATAACACCACCGCCAACGATAGCCAGTGAAGCAGGTAATTCTTTGTTATCAAGCGCATCGCGATGCGTCCAGTAATTCACCGTATCAATGCCTGCGATAGGAGGAATAAAGGTTTCAGAACCGGTACAAAGTATCAGATTCTCACATTCGTAAGTCTCTTCACCACAACGAACCGTGTTCTTATCCACAATCTGAGCCATGCCCTGCACAATCGTTACATTGTTGGAAGTTAGTTTACCTTTCACTCCCAATACCAGTTTACGTACTACTTTACTCTTACGGGCAATTATCTTCGACAAATCAAAAGAGACCTCCGGCACGGTTACAGCATATTTGGAAGCATGTTTCGCTCCGTCATACGTCTTTGCCGAATAGAGCAAAGTCTTGGTAGGAATACATCCTTCGTTAAGACAGACTCCACCTAAATTCTGCTTTTCAAAAAGCAAAACACTCAGTCCGGCTTTGCCGGCTGTTTCGGCAGCTGTGTAGCCCGCAGGACCGCCGCCAATAATAATTACCTGGTATTTCATATGATTCGAATTAGTTCCACTAACCGTTATTTTTTATCTTCTCCAGCCACTCCATAAACTCCCGCTCTTTGACCGGCATCACCGATACAAATTTATCTTTACCGTATTCAATCAATACATATTCGGTTACCGAGAAACGGCCGAACTTCATTGAATGATGCTTTTGCACAGAGATAATATCTTTGAGAGCAATTGTCTTCTTACGTGTAAAGCGTCCGTAAGAAAGAATCAGTTCACCCTGTGACGTGACGGTATAGGTGGTATGAATCACCTGTTCGATCACCACAATGAGCAACAGCATCATAAAAGCAGCAAGCAGAATATACTTACACCACAGGAAGCCAAACGCGTTTGCTCCCAGTGCCACCAGAAGAAAATATTGATACCAGGCAATGCGGGCATGGAAAACTCGGTTCATTTTGTCAGATTTTTGCTGCCAAGTTAGCAATTTTATGAATTAATGGCAACGAAAAGTACAATGAAAACAGTTATTTTGTAGTTTTGCGGTAATAAACATTTAGATTATGGTTAAAAAGTTCGATTTCCTCGTCATCGGTTCCGGTATTGCCGGAATGAGCTTTGCTTTGAAAGTGGCACACAAAGGAAAAGTAGCCCTTATCTGTAAGAGCGGTTTGGAAGAGGCAAACACTTATTTTGCACAGGGGGGAGTGGCCTCCGTTACGAATCTCCTGGTAGACAATTTCGATAAGCATATTGAAGACACAATGATTGCCGGTGACTGGATCAGTGACCGTGCTGCCGTAGAAAAAGTTGTACGGGAGGCTCCGGCACAAATCGAAGCACTTATCAACTGGGGAGTAGAATTCGATAAAAACGAAGAAGGAGAATTCGACCTGCACCGCGAAGGAGGGCATTCGGAATTCCGCATTCTTCATCACAAAGATAATACCGGAGCTGAGATTCAGGACAGTCTTATCAAGGCTGTACAACGCCATCCCAACATTACAGTAATCGAAAATCACTTTGCGGTTGAGATATTAACCCAGCATCATCTTGGGGTGACTGTCACACGTCAGACACCGGACATCAAATGTTACGGTGCTTATATCCTCGACCCGAAAACCGGGAAGGTAGATACCTACCTGGCAAAGGTAACACTTATGGCAACCGGTGGGGTAGGAGCAGTGTACCAGACAACTACCAATCCGTTGGTAGCTACCGGAGACGGTATTGCTATGGTATACCGTGCCAAGGGAACGGTGAAAGATATGGAGTTCGTACAGTTTCATCCTACAGCGCTTTATCATCCGGGCGACCGTCCTTCTTTCCTCATTACCGAAGCCATGCGTGGCTACGGTGCCGTACTCCGTACGATGGACGGTAAAGAGTTCATGCAGAAATATGACCCCCGTCTTTCATTGGCTCCGCGCGATATCGTAGCACGTGCCATTGACAACGAAATGAAAAACCGGGGTGATGACCATGTCTATCTCGACGTCACTCACAAAGATCCCGAAGAGACCCGGAAGCACTTCCCGAACATTTATGAGAAATGCCTCAGCTTAGGTATTGACATTACAAAAGAGTATATTCCGGTTGCTCCGGCGGCCCATTATCTCTGTGGAGGTATCCTGGTAGATCTCAACGCCCAGTCGTCTATCGAACGGCTTTATGCGGTGGGCGAATGCTCTTGTACAGGTTTGCATGGTGGCAATCGCTTAGCTTCAAACTCTCTGATCGAAGCCGTTGTGTATGCCGACGCAGCTGCCAAACATACGTTGGAAGTAGTAGACCAATATGATTATAATCCGGATATCCCGGAATGGAATGACGAGGGTACCCGTTCGCCCGAAGAGATGGTATTGATTACCCAAAGCATGAAAGAGGTGAATCAGATTATGAGTACGTATGTAGGTATCGTTCGAAGTGACCTTCGCTTGAAACGTGCATGGGACCGGTTGGATATCCTTTATGAGGAAACAGAAAGCTTATTCAAACGCAGTGTAGCATCTAAAGAAATTTGCGAGTTGCGTAACATGATTAACGTGGGATATCTCATCATGCGTCAGGCGATGGAGCGAAAAGAGAGCCGCGGACTGCATTATACAATTGACTACCCGCATGCAAAGAAGTAATTTCTAAAAAAAATAGTGCATCTTTAATCCTCACAACAAGGCAATATTACTGCCTATTATTGTGGAATTAAAGATGCACATCTTTTTCAATTATCCTGGTTGTATCTTAATACCGTGTCTATAGAGAATCCTATTTAACTACTACCTTACGGGTTACCTCTCCATCGGCTGTCTGCAACTTCACAAGATAAAGTCCGCTACCAAGGTTGATGTTATCAGTTCCACCATTTGCTGCTTTCTGAGCAACTACCGAGCCCAAAGTATTGAATACGGTAACCATTCCTTCGGCACCTTCAAAAGAGATACCATTATCGTTAGAGTAAACATTGAAAGTATCCTTAGCAGAAATATTGATGATGCCTACACCTTCGGGAATTTCACCATACCCAACTTCCAGATCATCAATATAACGAATACCGTTACTTCTGAGCTGAATATCAAAGGAAGTAAGGTCCAATTTGGCAAGTTCTACATAAATACCATATTGTTTCCATTCGGTAGTAAGCTCCACATAAGGCACATTATCCCAGTTTCCTCCGTTTGACGGATTATATAACTGGCCAGTACCAATATGCATTTTTGTTCCATCTACATCGCTTTTTGCCCAGAATGTATAATAGAAATCATCACCTCTATCTATGAAAAACGGATTAGCAATATAATCTTCCGCATATACACTTGTCACCTGTGATACACCTACGTGCCAGCTAAACCAGGTAGACACAATACCTGTAGTAATAATCTTACAAGCCTTGTCAGCTTCCCCATTACGGTTCTCTGCTTTTTCAAAGGTTACCTCTACCTTGTTAGTACCCGAAGTCCAGTTATTATTAGAAGGAGATACCCAGCCGGCAGGTCTTACACCTATCACATTTTCTTCTGAATCTTTGACGTCCACCCAACTGTCAAAACTGGTATTATATCCGTCTACAAAATACTGTGCATTCATGTTTGCACTTACAAATAATAATGCTACTGCGTAAAATAATTTTCTCATACGAATTGATTTAAAAAGTTAATAATTATGTTATTGAAGTCTACTTCTTACTGTCGTAATGTTCATACCGGTTCAGAGCTTCCAGAAAGTAGTAATCGGCATAAACCAATGGGACATCAATTTCTTGATTGTGAGGGATACTACCCACACTATGCATCAGGATAAAGTTATTGTTAGTGCCCGGAACTGCCCGGTAAGCCGGTGAAGAGAGTGATTTAAGTATCTTAACGGCTGCATCGTAATATGTCTTTTCATTCGGTACATACGTAGCCAGTTCCAGAAAAGCAGAAGCAACAATAGCCGCCGCCGATGCATCACGGGGAACTACTTTAAAGCGGTTAGGATCATAGGCCCAATCGGGAACATACCCTTCCTGTCCGGCATTAAAATCCCAATAAGGAACCCCGTCTTCGGGAAGATTCGGATGATTGAGCCAATAGTCTGCCGTATGTATGGCTATTTCGAGGAATTTCGGATTCTTCGTTTCACGATAAGCCATTGTATAACCATATATAGCCCATGCCTGTCCGCGTGCCCATGCCGAATTATCGGAGAATCCCTGACAAGTGGCCTGATGAAGAACCTTTCCTGTCAACGTATCATAATCTACTACGTGATAATTGCTATAATCTTTGCGCAACTGATTCTTCGCAGTTGTCTCCGCATGGGTAGTGGCTATCTTGGCATACCTTGTATCGCCTGTCACTTTAGAAGCAAAATAGAGTAACTCTAAGTTCATCATATTATCAATAATCACCGGATAGAACCACTCATCTCTCCCATTCCAGGCTTTCCGATAATTCCATGACTTGATGCATCCTGTCACCTCACTGAAACGGGTAGTCAGAGAATTGGCAGCTTCTATAATCACATCCTTATATTCTTCTTTACCTGTAAGCCGATACGCGTTACCAAAACTGCAATAGATAAGAAAACCAATGTCATGATGACTTGTCAGCTTTTTCATCGGCTCCAGAGCCTCGGTCCATTTGATAGCACTCTGTTTCCAATTCTCCTCGCGGTTGTGTTCATAGATATACCATAAACATCCCGGATAGAATCCTTCCGTCCAATCATTCTTCGGGGTAGCAATCAGCTTTCCATCCTTGCCTGTAGTACGCGGATACACAGTAGGTTCGGGAACCGCTTTGAGTTGATTGCTCAAATGTTGTTCGGCAACTAAAAAATCGTCATCAATGAGTGCTTTCTTTTTGTCCGTTTGTACACAAGACATACAAAGAGAACAGCTCAGCAGTAATAGTCCAATAATTCGCATATAGGTTAATGTTTTCGTTATGTATTTTTTCTTTAGTAGTCAAGTAGTTATCACTTCGTTAGTAGTAAGTAGCAGATAGCATCCTACTTAACTACTTTGACTACTTACCATTTAACTACTATTTTACTGTTCTCCAGTACCATAATACCAGCGCAGGTTACTAAGTGTCAGTCGCCAGGTATAAAATGGGTTACCACCACGATATTTCTCAACGGCACGGATAAGGTCATGATCCATTTCAAAAATCTCATCAGCAGCATACATGGTACCACCGGGGTTATAAGGTTTATTATAGTCACTACGCTGCTTATCGGGCGCCCATTCTGTTTCTACGAATTCTAAATGTGGATTCTTAGCCGGATCAAGCAGGTATGGTTTCCAGAAATCAACACTCTTCTTTATTGAAGCTCCCCAATTAACATCCCGTGCATAAAATTCATCGGCCGCTTCATAACCCTCATAACAGGCTATTGCATGACAAATTTCAGCAAAAAACAGTAAGTCGTAAGCATGGTAAGCAAAAGCATCACGTCCTAACAAATCGGTAGTAGTACCATTAGGATATAGATTATTTTTCACCCAGGCAGGATATCTGTTCTTAAAGTAATCTATCACCGTCTTATCATTCAATGCTAAACCATAATGATAGAACTGTTGATGAAGACAAGTTCCCCAGTTATTTTCCCGCAGATCATTATCTTTAATAAATACATTGACACGTTTTCTGAACCAACTGTCTATCTCTTCTCTGTCTTCCTGTGAAATCACATTGCGAATGATACTATATCCTTCTACAGCCGGAGTATAAACACTCTCATGAATATTTGATTTGGACACAGCAACATTTACTTTTCCCCAGGCTTTCAGATATTCAACCGCTTTATTGAGGAATTTCTCTTCCTGCGAGAACACATAAACAACGCAAAGCTGGTAGATGGCATTCATCTCATCTTTAATCTCTATATTAGCAGGATTGTTGGAAGTTGAGACCGCAGTAGTAGTTTTCCTATCATTGTTTACAATACTTTCCGCCGGATTTCTCATCTGCTTAATGTATGCACTCTTAGGAGGATTATTACCTTTCTTCTCAATATCTTCTTTCATCTTATCATAATGATAACGGGTCATCATCAGATTGGGAAACATCAAATCTACATTATCCGTAGACTGGCTTTTCACGGCAAGCGAACCGCCTACCAACAGAAACAGGAGTAAAATGTGCTTTTTCATCGTCTATTATATTAATGTAACCAATGTGGAATAGTTGTTGTCAACTGATCACAGGAGCAAATGTAGGAAGGATGCTGCAAACCCAGGTTGATGTATTGTATCAGCAGTAGTATCGAATTATCTTTCGGACAATATAAACCTATAATACGGATAAAAATGCCCGTATACGGTCATATACACAGAACATGAAGAATAAGTTTCTTCCGAACAAAAGCAAAGGGACACTTCAGATAATATAATCCCCATTTCGTCCAACGGACAATAAAATCATCTATTTCGGACAATAGACAACATCTGATTTTCGCAACATCCCCTACTTTTGTAAGTAGTAAAACAAAATCAGCCTCACAAATTGATTAAATTATGAAAAACAAGATCATTACCTCTGTGCTGTTAGCAGCATCTATCTCTTTCTCCGGTAACATGTCCGCACAAGAACTCTTCCGGGCAGACTTTGAAACCTACGAAACAACTCCTTATTTTTTCCGTTTCGGCAATAAAGGAAAGTTAGGCGATTACAAACCTAAGTCACGCTGGATGTATTCGCATGAAGTAATAGATAATCCGGTACCTTCTGCTGAGGGTAACAACTCAGCCAAAGTATTACGCTACTCTTCCATGGAAGCACGTAATTATGGATTAAAATTCCTGTTTGATACCCCCATTGGCATTGATGACTTAAAAGTAGTAGAGTTTACAATCTATCAACCACTTAATGTGATTGGTAAGGATACGGACGACTTTGAAGATCCCGCCGAAAAACAAGATATCTGTATCAAACTGCTATCTAAGTTCAATACCACAAATGATTTCAGACAGGACGACGGTATACTCCTATATAAATCTGTCTATGAATTTACTACTGAAGGAGAGTGGATAACCTATACGTTCAAGTTCAATAAAACAGAGTACTCCAGCCAGATAAGCAAATTCACAAATGGAGTATTGGGAGTAGCTATCTTACCTACTTATAATTCAAATGTCACGCTGTATGAAGACGAACAGCACGTTTGTTATATCGACAATATCACAGTCAACCCCGTACCTACCGGTATTAACAACCAGAATACCGAAAAACTGATGATTAACTACAGTAACGGACAACTCATTATTTGCGGTACAGAAAACGGCCCCGCCCGTATAACGGTTTACGACACGAACGGATGTGCGGTAACAACATCAGAAGTCACCGTAGAAAACGGAAAAGCTTCACTAACTTTGCCGCTTGATAATAATAAGGTATATTTGGTAAATGTAGTCACACAAAATCAGAGTTATCGCCAAAAGATCAGTAAACTATGAAACGCATACAAACCTGTTTGATACTAATCGGACTGCTGTGTATCAGTAACCTGTACGCAACAGATAATGAAAAGACAGAAACAATCCGTCGGTTAAGACAGGAGTTTACAACACATATCAACGGAACTCCTGTAACCACTTATACGCTGCAAGAGTCCTTGGCCCTGATTGACGCAGAAGGCCGTTTTACAGACAAACGTGCAGAAGAAGAGATAATCATCCGCAACAATTATGCTGCCGGAACCAATATGGCTCACTGCATTCAAATTAATAACCTGACCCGTGACTGCTTTGAACGGTTACAGGTTATAGCCGAATCCTATCGCGGGAAGAAGAATCTTGATCCTCAGGATAACGGGGTACAAACCCTTTTACGCGGCATCGCCTTTTACGGTAAAATGGAAAATGAACGTAATAATGACGCTCCCGGACGCTTCCATGCTTCCTGCTTTGCCACTCCACGGGCAGCCGTAAAAATCTACTTTGCGCTACTTGACCTGATGGACAGAATCGAAACGGGCGAAGTAAAAGACTCAACAGCCCTTCTGGCACACCAAAAACTATTTGATGTGGGTTTTCAATCGTGGACACAACCCTACAGACACGATGAGACAGACAAAAATGTGGTAAGCGTAGAGAGATTCCGCAAACACGTCTGGTGGGTAGGAGGCAATGCACTCGATTATCGTCCGGTATTGGAGGCAGCTGTCATGATGAGCTCGGTTCCTATGATAGACGTACTCGCCGAAGTAGCCATCCGTTCGCTCTCTGTCGTATCACAAACCACTTATGACGAGGCTTTCTGGACAGAAGGCACCACTGCCGATGGGGCCGGATGGGGGCACGGTAAGCAATGTCTCGTTTGGGGATATCCTATAGATGGACTGAAAGGAACGTTCCGTATACTGAAGTACCTGCAAGGATCTCCGTGGGCCAAGCAACTCTCGCGGGAGAATGTGGAAGTAGTACTCAACTACATCCGTTGCTCTGCCTTTTATCATCATAAAGGTATCATTCCACCACTTGTAGACCGAGGAAACATGACACGTAAAAATAACCGCCGGGGCAATGTGCCTTCACATATCCTGGCCAAAACATTACTGGCAGACTGGCATTCGTCACTCACTCCTGAAGAGGTAAACGAACTGAAACAGTTTGTTGATGAATCCTCCCGCCAGGATGTGCAAATGGCTTCGGCACCCGATGGATACTACCACGGTACCCGTTATTTCTATAACAATGACGACCTGATAAAGAAAACCAATGATTACTATCTCTTTATCAATATGGGATCTGTACGGGTAGACGGATTGGAGAGTGCTTATCCCGGTGCAGCAGGTTATAACCTCTACAGCGCCGATGGAGTCACTCTTTTCCAACACGATGGAAGTGAGTACCGTAACATCACCGGAGCCATGAAACTTACAGCCTGGCCGGGTGTCACTACACGACAAACGCCTACAGAACTAAACCCAATCGAAAACTGGAGTGGATATACCAGTTCTTATGATTTCGCCGCCGGAGCAACCGATGGTAAAGGAGATTTTGCCACCGGTTTCATCTATCAGAAAATTAATGCGAAGATGAAAGGAGATCCGGATGCCTCGGAAGCCAAAGATGTAAACAAAGACATATACGGCGTACGGGCTTACAAAAGCTACTTTATGTTTGATGATATATTCCTTGCCTTAGGAGCCGGAATCACCAACCTCTCTCCGGAGAAAGAAGGGAATATCACTACCACGATTGAACAGACTTATAGTCCGGTTGCTCCTGAAATAGTAAAGAAGGGAAAAATCAGTTGGATACGCCACGGAGGTTTCACCTACGGAGTAATTCCCCAGCAGACTTCAGGTGAAATGAAATGGAACCGCGAAGAACGTGCTACCAATTGGCAAAAACTTTGCAAAGCCAACACAGAACCGGAAACAACAGTACCGGTATTCCAGATGGAAATCGTACACGGACGGGAAATAAAAGATGCTACCTATGCTTATGTAGTAGATTGTAAAGGCGAATTCCCCCAAAAGATACCTGCCATACTGGCTAACAACACCCATCTGCAAGCAGCCGAAAACCCAAAAGGAACAAAGTTAGGAGCCGTTTATTTTGATACCTCCGTTACAGCAAAAGGTAAATTCGGAACATTCAAGGTATCTTCGCCCGCAGCCCTGTTTGCAGAGAAAAAGGATGGAAAACTCATTCTCACAGTAACAGATGCTTTGATGAAAAAGGATCTGAACAGCCTGACTGTATATACCTCTGTGCCCGTCAGAGGTGAAGGAGTCAGCAAACAGTCTAAGAATATCTATGAAATAAAGATTCCCCTACCGGCAGGAGCGCATTGCGGACAACCTGCTACGGTAACATTAGAATTACTCTGACAACTCTATGAATCAACCTGTATGAAACAAACGCACTTTTAAGTGGATTCATTTTCCGCCTTCTGCTCCGGTTTATACACTACTATAAATCAAGAGCAGAAATGCGGAAATTGATATAATGTAAAATCTAACTAAGCAATATTTCAAATTTAGTTCATACTATGACAGCGTTTTATTGAAACGCAAATGATCGCAGATTTTCGCAGATTAAATAGCTGCGCTATATTTGAGCGATGATATGCTTTGCGTAAATCTGCGAGTTTCTGCGTTTCAATAATAATATCATATAATTTCGAAAGATTACTTACCATTAATAAACTATCATTTTATGAAAAAGAAGCTTTTAACTTTTTTAATGGCACTGGCTCTATTAACAGGCGGCGGTGCATTGGTTCAAGCACAGACAAAAGGTACACATTCTTTCTGTCTGGGCGATAATCAATTCTGGCTGGATGATAAACCGTTCCAGATTATCTCCGGCGAGATCCATCCGTCACGTATCCCCGCAGAATATTGGAAACAACGAATACAAATGATCAAGGCAATGGGATGTAATACCGTAGCTTGCTATATCATGTGGAACTATCATGAAAGTGAACCGGGTGTATTCGATTTTCAGACAGGCAATAAGGATCTGGAAAAATTCATCCGGACTGTGCAGGAAGAAGATATGTTCCTTTTATTCCGTCCCGGACCTTATGTTTGCGGTGAATGGGATTTCGGTGGATTACCTGCTTATCTGTTGTCTACACCGGATATAAAAATCCGTTGCATGGACCCACGGTATACTACTGCTGTGGAGCGTTATGCTACTGCAATAGCCCCTATTATCAAGAAGTACGAAGTTACCAATGGCGGCCCTATCATCATGGTACAGGTGGAAAACGAATATGGAAGCTATGGCAATGACCGTACATATATGAAGTGGATTCATGATCTTTGGAGAGACAAAGGTATTGAAGTCCCATTCTACACAGCTGACGGAGCTACTCCTTATATGCTTGAAGCAGGAACACTTCCCGGTGTAGCCATCGGTCTTGACCCGGCTGCTTCAAAGGCAGAATTCGATGAAGCCCTGAAAGTACATCCCGATGCCAGTGTATTCTGTTCCGAGCTTTATCCCGGATGGCTTACTCACTGGCGTGAAAACTGGCAACACCCGTCTATCGAAAAGATTACAACGGATGTGAAATGGCTGCTTGATAATGGTAAATCGTTCAACTACTATGTGATACACGGTGGAACAAACTTTGGATTTTGGGCAGGAGCCAACTCCCCCCAACCCGGTATTTACCAACCGGACGTGACCAGCTATGACTACGATGCTCCTATCAATGAAATGGGACAAGCTACCCCCAAATATATGGCGTTACGTGAATTGACCCAGAAGTACAGTAAAAAGAAACTTGCCCCGATTCCTGCTCCGATCCCAGTCATTACATTCCCTGCAACAGAGACACAGAAATATGCAAGTATCTGGGATAACCTTCCTGCTGCTAAACCAATTGTTCAGCCACTTCCGATGGAAATGATGAATCAATATGAAGGAATGATATTGTATCGTACGAAACTGATTGGTCACAAGAGCGGTACACTCCGTGTAGATGAGGTACACGACTACGCTACTGTCTTTCTGAACGGACGCTACATCGGAAGTATTGACCGTACACTGGGACAACACTCTATTGACCTTCCAGTATCCAATGTAGAAAATCCGGTACTTGATATCCTGGTAGAGAGTATGGGACGCATTAACTTTGCCGCACAGATGATTGACCGTAAAGGTATCACCGACCGTGTCACTCTGAACGGAATGACATTAATGAATTGGGACGCATTTAATATCCCCATGTCTACAGAGTATGTATCCAAACTGAAACAAACCGACACTGTGCGTCCGGGTATGTTCTTCAAAGCCACTGTACAACTGGATAAAGCCGGAGACTGCTACATCGACATGAAAGACTTTACAAAAGGACTTGTTTATGTCAACGGACACAACCTGGGACGCTTCTGGAATGTGGGTCCTCAGTACCGTCTGTATTGTCCGGGAGTCTGGTTGAAAGAGGGTATAAACGAAATCATCGTCTTTGACATGCACCAGACAGAACCAGGAGTAATAAAAGGAGTAAAAACACTGGAATAAAAACAACAAAACCAGGGTGCACCCTGTATAAATTGGCATATTTTGTCTGTAATAGGGGGCATTTTTGTCCGAATACACTATTGTAGCATTCACCAATACACAGAGTGCAGCCTGGTTCAAACCAAATACATTTTATTTGCACAACCGGAATGAGAGATAAACTTCACATCTCCATACCGCAAATTTATCAAGTCATTAATTTTTTAATCTTAGAAAAGCTATGAACACAGAAACGTTACATTTTAAATTTCTAAAAGTGTTTTGCTGTGTATTGCTACTGCAACTGGGATGGAGCCATGCGCTCGGAGCTGTGACAGAAGCAAATCAGACCCGCCAGATACAGGGTGTGATCACTGACAGTCAGGGAGAAACCTTACCTGGCGTAAATGTATTGGTAAAGGGTACATCCATTGGAGCTATCTCCGATATCGATGGTAAATTCACTTTGCAAGTACCGTCACCCAAATCCGTATTGATTATCTCTTATATAGGATATGAAACATACGAAGTGATTGTGGGTAACAAAACATCATTCAACATCGTACTGGAAGACCAGATGAATGCATTGGATGAAGTAGTCGTAGTAGCCTACGGATCACAAAAAAAACAAACGGTAACCGGTGCCGTAAGTATGATGAAAAGCAGTGAACTGGTGGCTGCTCCGGTAGCCAACGTAACCAACGCACTGGTTGGTAAATTGCCGGGAGTAGTTACTCAACAGCCGGGTGGACGTCCCGGTGAAGATGCCGCCACTATCCTGATTCGTGGTAAGTCTACCTTCAACGATGCCTCTCCTCTTATTATTATCGACGGTGTAGAACAAGAATCATTCTCACAGCTTGATGCAAATGAGATTGAGAGCCTTTCCGTATTGAAAGACGCTTCGTCTACTGCCGTATATGGTATCCGTGGTGCAAACGGTGTTATCCTGATCACTACTAAAAGAGGTAAAGAAGGAAAGCCAAAAATCTCAGTTACCGCTAATTGGGGATTACAGCGTCCTACACAGATTCCCGAATTTTTAGGTTCATATGAACACCTGGTACTTCGTAAAAAAGCATGGGAGAATGATGGAAAAGATCCGTTGCAGCAAGATAACGGACTGCTCACAGATGAATCATTAGAAGGTTTCCGATTGGGAGAAGATCCCTATCGTTATCCGGACGTAAACTGGTATGACGAAATGGTAAACAAAAGAGGTGCCCTGCAACAACAGTATAATATCAACATTTCCGGAGGTACCAAAGCAGTGAAATACTTTATCTCACTGGGATACTTGAATCAGGGTGGTATGTTCAAATATACCGACCTGCAGAAAGACTACAATCCTCAGGTGTACTATCGTCGTTTCAACTTCCGTTCAAACATCGATTTAAATATCAACAAGTACCAGACCTTATCTGCCAATATCTCCGGCCGTTCAGGTGAAATGAACGGATTCAAAGGTGCATCAGGCAGTTACTTCCAGGGATTGATCGCCAAAGAACCCTGGAGACATCCTATCTATAATCCGGATGGTTCTATTGCCGCTGTACAAGGTTCGGGTAATCCGCTTACCAGCATTGCATACAGTGGATATGAAAACTCAAAAACTAACTATTACGACATTGTAGGAACTTTGCACAATGACCTGAGCTTTATCACAAACGGCTTGTCATTTGATATGAGTATATCATTCAATAACAATTTCGGCTCAACAAAAAAATATACAGATGGTATTGATACTTATTATTATGAGCCCAACACCGGACGTTATGACCAGTTAGGTGAAGACTCGCCCTTCCGCTTTAGTGAAGATAAAAAGACCGATCCAATGCGACGCACTAACTTACAACTGAAGGTAGGCTACGGACGCAGTTTCGGCAAACATAATATCAACTCCATATTAGTTTACAACCAACAGAAAACAACGAGTGGAAGCAGTATACCAAGTGCGTTGATGGGATATGCCGCCCGCGTAGAATATGGTTTTGCCGATAAATACCTGGGTGAAGTCAGCCTGGGATATAATGGCTCAGAAAACTTTGCCAAAGGTCATCGCTTCGGATTCTTCCCATCCGGCTCATTGGGATATGTGATCTCCGAAGAAGCATTTATGGAGAAAGTGAAAAAAGTTATCCCGTATTTAAAGGTAAGAGGTTCAGTGGGTCTGGTTGGTAACGACAAATCAAAAGACCGTTTCCTCTATATGGGTGAGTTTACCGGACAAGGTATATACGCAGGAGGAGGAACTCCCAGCTTTGGTTTCGGTACAACCAATCCTTCAACCAACGGAGGTATCTATGAAAAAAGAAACGAAAATAAACTATTGACCTGGGAAACGGCTTTGAAAGGCAATATCGGTCTGGAAGCCCGTTTGTTCTCAAATGATCTGTTGAGTTTTACAGTAGACGTATTTAAAGAACACCGTAAAGACATTCTTCTTCAGGGACGTTCCACTCCACAAATCATTGGTTTATCCAGCCCTTACCTCAATGTAGGTGAAGTGAAGAACTGGGGATATGAATTTGAACTCTCTCACCGTCACCATATCGGAAAGGTAGACTACTATATCCGTGGTAACTACAGTTTTGCACGCAACGAAGTTATCAATTATGATGACCCTGCAGGAACACCCGATTATCAAAAGATAGCCGGATTCAGAATAGACCAGTTCAGAGGATATCAGGTACTCGGATTTTTCCAGAACGCAGAAGATATTAAAAGCTCACCTGATCAGACAACTTTAGGAGGTCCTATCATTCCGGGTGACCTGAAGTATTGGGACCGTAACGGAGATGGCTCTCTGACAGATGCAGATAAAGTAGCTATCGGCTATTCACGTATACCTGAAATCATGTACTCCATCACTCCGGGTATTATCTGGAAAGGATTGGAAATATCCGTTCAGTTCCAGGGAGCTGCCCATGCTTCTGTATTGTTTGCCGGAAATGCCGGTTATGAATTTGGAGGCGGTGCAGGAGGTGGACAGGTTTCAGAAGTTCACAAGAACTACTGGACTCCCGATAATCCTAACGCAGCGTATCCGTCACTACACATGGCAGCAAAACACAGCAACAAGAACATCAACTCATTCCATTTGAAATCTGCCGATTACATTCGCTTGAAGAACGTGCAGATTACTTACTCATTCCCTTCCAAAATCTATCGTAAACTGGGAATGACAGGACTGAAAGCTTATTTGAATGGAAGTAACCTCTACACATGGTCCAAGATTGACAACTTCGACCCGGAAACTGTAAACAACAGCGGAGAGGTTTATCCGCAACAAAGTGTCTATAATTTTGGTGTAAACATTAACTTTTAATCAATTATGAAAAAACTATTTATCATATATGTAATAGCGGCTTCTATAGGCTTCTCTTCCTGTACGGGATTGTTTGGGGAAGGTCAGCTGGATATGGCTCCGGTAGAAGACATCAATGAGGATAAAATATTTTCGGACTATGCTATGTTCCGTCAATATGCAGATCAGACTTATTCTTATATGCCCGGTCATCTGGGACGTTTGTGGAACTCATTGGTTTCCTCTATGGGAGATGAATCACGTAATAAGGGAGGATGTACCGCTATTTTCAACAACGGAGCATGGGACGGTACCCAAATGGAATCAAGCAACAAAATGTTTGATGCCAATAATGAGATTTCAACTATGTGGCAGAATATGTACATTGGTATCCGAAAAACCAATAAAATTATCGAAAATATAGACAGGATACCTAATTTCCCGTCACAAGAGATCAGAGACCGTTGTCTGGGAGAGGCTTACTTCCTGCGTGCTTTCTTCTACTTCGAACTGATCAAACGTTGGGGAGGTGTACCTATCATTGATCATACATTGACTTTGAATAAAGATAATCTGGACTTACCACGCGACACCTATGAAAAGTGTGTTGAATTTATCGTAAATGATTGTAACACAGCTGCCAATGGCCTACTTCCCCTAAAGTATGCCGATGCAGACAACGGACGCGCTTCAGTAGGAGCGGCAAAAGCGCTGAAATCAAGAGTACTGTTGTACGCTGCCCGCCCCTTGCACAATCCTTCCAACGACATAACAAAATGGGAAAAAGCAGCCAAAGCAGCCAAAGATGTAATCGACCTGAAACTCTATACGCTCTATCCCGATTATGTAAACATGTTCTTCCAGCCGGTTTGCAGCGAAATCATCATGAATCGTCCGCGTATCAAAATGAACTTTGAACAGGGACATACCAACGGAAGTACATTCTGGACTCGTTTCATTGCTACACAAGGATATGACGGATGGGCAGGAGAATGGGTAACTCAAAATATGGTTGACATGTTTGAAGACTCTAAAGGCTATCCAATTACGAATTCTAAGATTTACAAAGACGAAGATCCATATGCAAACAGAGACCCCCGTCTGGATATGTGCGTACTGCGTAATGACCGGTTCTGGTATAATCGTAAACTGGAATTTTGGGTATCAGCCAATGGAAAAGAAACAGGACGTGACAAAGGAACCACTCATATCAATGTATTGGGTTATGCCATAGCCAAATTCTGGCCGGAAGCACATCAACGATATAAAGGTACTTCCACCTACATGAACTATATCTTCTTCCGCTATGCAGAGATTCTGCTGAACTTTGCCGAAGCACAGAATGAAGTAGGAGGTCCGGAAAGTTCACTGGAAGGACTCTCTGTAAGGGACGTACTGACAGAACTCAGAGGACGTGTGGGGCAAGTACCTGTACCGACAGATATTTCGGATACAAAAGAAAAAATGCGTGAGCGTATCTACAATGAACGGAGTGTGGAACTTTGTTTTGAAGAACATCGCTGGTATGATGTACTATCCTGGCATAAAGGAGTAGAATATTTCAATAAAGATATCTATGGTATCCGCGTAGTAAAGAATACAGATGGAACCTTCACTTATTCTCGTGAAAAATATGAAACTCCTACATTCAAAGAACACATGCATCTCTATCCGATACCTAACAACGAAGTATACAAAAGTGCCGTATTGGAACAAAACCCGGGATGGAAATGATGATGGTATAAACCCTAAAATATGATTCAAATGAAGAGATTTATATATTTGTGCACGTTTCTGTGTGCACTGCTTCTATCGGTAATGCCGGTAAAAGCACAAAAGACCCAAAAAAGCTCAACAGTAACCGTTGAGGGTATTGTGGTCGACGAAAATAATGTCCCTATGCCCGGTATTACAGTTAACGTCCAGGAAAAACAAACAGATGCTGTGACCGATGAAGATGGTAAATTCTATATGTTACTTGATCCGTCGGATGTACTGGTAGTTAACTTAAAAGGGTACCGTCCGGTTGTTACACGCCTTAACAACCAATCAGTTTACACATTGAAACTGGTAAAGTACATGACCCACGAAGATGAAATGATTGGTGTATCTTATGGAGAACAATCTAAGAGGAGTATGACTTCGGCTGTATCAAGTATTGGTACCGATGTAATTGAAAAAAACACAGTAACCAATATTGAACAGGCAATGAATGGAACTTTATCCGGACTCTATTCACTGAAAAACGGAGGTGAAAAATTCGGTAAGAGTAACTATACTTTTTATGTACGTGGTATGGCAACCAATGCCAATGCTAAACCTCTGATTTTAGTTGACGATATAGAAGCCAACATTGACTTGATGGATTTCAATGAAGTGGAAAGTATCTCTGTACTGAAAGATGCGTCGGCTTTGGCCATGTATGGTATGCGCGGAGCCAACGGTGTCATTCTGATAAAAACAAAACATGGTAGTGAAGTAAAACACTCCATTAATGTGGACATCCGCGCAGGATTCCAGACAACAGAGAGAATGTCCGATCGGTTGAATGCCTATCAATACACCACTCTCTATAATGAAGCATTAAGAAATGACGGTTCGGCACCAATGTATAATCCCGATATGTATCTCCGTGCAGACAGAGATTCCTATCTTTATCCGGACGAAAACTACAAAGACCGTTTCATTGGTAAAAACTCCCCCTTCCAGCACTATAACTTTTCGGCTTCGGGAGGTAACGGACTGGCACGTTATTTTGTAACTGCCGGTTATATGAAACAGGAAGGTATCTTCAAAGATGCTGCTGCCAATAACACATACGAACGTTTCAACTACCGTTCAAATCTGGATATTAACCCGATTAAGGGAATGCTGTTCAATATTCTGGTTTCTGCAGCTATTGACAAGAGTTCGGCTGCTAACACAGGTTCGGAAGTACCTGCCGCTACTAATTCCGTATTTAACACTCTGATGACTCTGCCGGCAAACGCTTTCCCAATGTTCAATAAAAACGGATCACTCGGAGGTACTTCTGAGTATCAGACGAATCCTTACGGACTTTTGAACCGTCACGGTTATCGTAAAGACGAATCTCGTCTGCTCAATGTACAGGTAAAAGGTAAATATGACCTGGATATGTTGTTACCAGGGCTTTCGGTTGATGCTTATTATGGTTTCGAAAACTTCAATATGCAGTACCTGAGCATCAATAATACGTATGCTGTATTCCAGGAAAACGCAGATGGCACTTATACACAGTTTGGTAAAGATGAATATAAGAACAGCCGTAAATCAGAGATGATGGGCGGATTCTACCGTTACAATACACTGGGCGCAGGAGTCAACTATAACCATACTTTCGGAGATGTACACGATCTGGCAGTCCGCTTGTTCTATAATCACTCCAGCGAAACAGTTCCGGGCGATAATCCCGATTACAAATATCAGGGGCTGGCAATGCGTGCACAATATGGTTTCAACAAACGTTACTATGCAGAGGTTACAGCTTCCTATCAAGGTTCCAGTAATTACAAAAGCGGAAAACGTACCGGACTTTTCCCTGCTATCGGATTGGCATGGGTTGCTTCGGATGAGAAGTGGCTCCAATCAGTAGAAGCAATCGATTTTTTGAAGTTCAGAGCATCTTATGGTATAAACGGTAATGACCAGACCGGCGGACGCCGTTTTCCTTATCGCCAAGAATTTACCTCCGGAGGCGGATATGCATTCGGTAATCCCAACGGAAGTACAGATGGCTCACAAGAAGGAACATTGGCCAATCCCAACGAAACATGGGAAAAGTCATACAAACTCAATGTAGGATTCGACCTTGAACTCTGGAAAGGTCTTTCATTGACAATGAACTATTTCAATGAAAAACGCCGTGACGTATTGGTAGATTACTCTAATATCGTTCCTTCACTGATTGGTATCGGTCTGTCCAAATACAACGGCGGATCAATTGATAACCAGGGTATCGACCTGAACATCCTTTATAACAAACAATACAAGGATGGCGGATTCTTTATCGGAGGAAATATGGTATGGGCAAAAAACAAAATTATCGACTTAAAAGAAGTAGCTTACAAATATGCTCACCAATACCGTAAAGGACACTCTATTGGTACACAATTCGGTTTTCAGACCAATGGATTGTATACCAATGCCGATCAACTGGTCAATGCTCCTACAGGCTCTTTCGGAGCGCCTGTATTAGGTGATATCATCTACAAAAATCAAAATCCGGAGGATGATAATGTAATTGATGAGTCTGACAAAGTAGCATTAGGAAACACCCTACCGGAGATTATTTTCGGTGCTACATTGGGTGGTAACTACAAAGGATTTGATATTCAGTGTAATCTGGAAGGATCGGCTTTATTCTCTACTTTTTATACTCCGAATAAATTTACTCCTTATGCTTATGAGAATCGCTGGAATCCGGCTAACCCTACTGTGCAGACAGCATATTCGGGTTTGAGTATCTCCCGCGATTACAACACACAGACTTCTGATTTCTGGGAGAAAAAAACCTCTATGCTTCGTATCTCGTCAGCAGAAGTAGGATACACATTCCCCAAGCAACTGGTAAGAAAAATATTCCTTTCTTCATTGCGTCTTTATGTGAATGCAAACAATCTGTTTACTTTCTCAAATGCAATTGACGGTCGTAACCCGGAAGCTATGAATGCCGGATATTCTGAATATCCCCTGCTGAGAACATTCTCGGTTGGTATATCTATAAAACTTTAAAAACACTACGATTATGAAAATCAATAAATATATTATAGGTTTAGGTTTGACTTTCTCTTTTCTTTTCGCCGGCTGTGATTCATTTCTGGACCCGGAAAAAGATGGTAAACTGGGAGAAGACGATATATGGAATGAAACCCGACGAGCTTTCGGATTCATGAATGATGCGTACAACAAACTACCCAGCGGCTACAACCGGATTGATAACGCCATGTTGGCAGCAGGATGCGATGAAGCAGTACACTCGGACGTGACAAGCGATATCAAAGGTTTCAACAATGGTACATGGGATTCTTATTTCCTTGTAGAAAACGTATGGACTAAAAACTATGAGGGAATCCGGATCGTAAACCGATTCCTTGAAAAGATTGATGAACTTAAAATGCCGGTAAAGCCGACTACTTCCGGAACGAATGAAGAGTTGGTCCGCACCCGCGAACGTATGAAAGGAGAAGCCCACTTCCTGCGTGCTTATTTCTATTTTGAATTAATCAAACGTTACGGTGGTGTACCATTGATTACAAAATCATTGACGGCTGAAGAAGCCCAACAAGTAACACGTGCATCCTATGACGATTGTATGAAACAGATTATCGCTGACTGTGATACTGCTGCCAACCGGTTACCGGAACAATACAAAGGAAGTTCCGAAAGTGTAGGGTTCGATGATAAGAAAGAATTAGGACGCCCCACTACCGGTTCTGCTTATGGTTTGAAATCACGTGCACTTCTCTATTGGGCAAGTCCGTTGAACAATCCTAATAATGATAAGCAACGTTATAAACTCGCGATTGATGCCGCTCAAAAAGTTGTTGAATCGGCATTCAGATATAAGTTGATGGCTTTTACTGATGAAGATGAAACCTTTACCGACTTGTATGCCGTTAGTGAAAACTTCCTGCAATATCATCGGGAGATAGTATTCTCTACCAAATATAACACTACAACAAGTGTAGAAAGCCAGAATTCCCCACTCACTATGGGAGGAAAGGGATTGACGAATCCGACGCAGAACCTGGCAGATGCTTTCGGTATGGCTAACGGAAAAGGGATCAACGAACTGGGATCAGGATATGACAAAGATCATCCTTATGTAGGACGCGATCCGCGCTTCTATATGACTTTTGCTTATGACGGTTCTACATTTACAGTAAATGACAAAACTCAGACTATTGAAACATTTGAAGGTGGAAAAGATGCGACTGCTACTAATAAAACCGCTACTAAAACCGGATATTACCTGAAGAAGCTTCTTTCACCGCAAGCTGTATGGGATGGACGAACCAATAATATCACCCGTACCTGGATATTGATGCGTTATGCTGAAGTGTTGTTGAATTGCGCGGAGGCAATGAATGAATATTATGACACACCAAGTGCTGCACCCAAAGATTCAATCTATAAAGTAGTAGAACTTATACGTAAACGTGCTCAACTGAATCCACATAAACTACCCACCGGACTAAGTAAAGAAGAGATGCGTGAAGTGATACGTAATGAACGCCGCGTAGAATTGGCATTTGAGGAACACCGCTTCTTTGACATTCGCCGTTGGCGCTTGTTGGATAATCCGACAGAAAAAGCCAACTATCTGAAAATAGAAGGTATGCAAATTGTAAAGGATGCCAATGATGAACCTACTTATAAGAAATACACCGTAGAAAACCGGGTATTTGATGAGCGAATGTATCTCTATCCGATTCCACAATCAGAGATATTGAAAGCGCCGGGAATCACCCAGAACCCGGGATGGTAATTCAAATTATAGTTATATGATACTACAGAAAAAGCTGCTTCAATTACGAGGCAGCTTTTTTTGTAGTATCACATAACTTATTTCAAAGCTTCAAACAAAATGTTTCATTACTTCAAACAAAGTGTTTCAAAGCATGAAACAAGACAAAAGGATAATGGGGTTAATCTTCTTCTGACTCTTCACTCTTGTTTTTACCTTTTCTACAATTCTGTGGAGATACACCATAGAATGATTTAAAACACTTACTAAAATAACGGGGCGATGAAAAGCCCAGCTGATAGGATATCTCAGAAACATTCAGATTGGGCTGATTAGTAATCAAATACATCGCTTCTTCAAGCTTTATTTTAAGCGTCAACTCATTGGGAGTAAGTCCGGTTATTTCCTTTATTCTGAGATACAATTTACTCCGGCCAATACCCAATTCGGCAGCCAATACATTCATATCAAACTCAATATCCTCAAAATATTTTCGGATAATAGCAGTAGCACGATCTATTAATTCCTGATCCTGCTCATTGATGGCATTAGAAACAACCGGTGTCTTAGAAACATGATTAAATCTTTCAAGCAACATTCTACGGGTCCGTACCAGATTATTGCAACGTGATACAAGTACTTTGATATTAAACGGTTTCGTTACATAATCATCTGCACCAAACATATATCCTTCAACCGTATATTCCACAGAGGTTTGCGCCGTAAGTAAAACAACCGGAATATGTGATACGTCCAGACTGTTTTTAATTTTATGGCACATCTCTTTACCAGACATCTCCGGCATCATCACATCACTTAAAACAATATCGGGATGTAACTCGCGCGTAGCTTCAAAACCCTCTTTACCATTGGTAGCTTTGTATACATGATAAATAGGAGCGAAGATATCTTCCAACATTTCCAATATCTCCAGATTATCTTCTACAATAAGAATACTGGGCTTATTATCAGAATCCTTCGATTCAATATCCATTTCCCCGGCTTTCTCTTCATTAGTAAGCTCCTGCTCTTTAACCGGTTCCTCCAGCATTAGCTCTTCCAAAGCCAGATCTTCCAATACTCCATCTTTTATCAGATGGAAATTGGATTCACTATCACTCAAAACCTCTTTTGGGAAATGTTCATTGCCTGTCAGCAACGTAACAATGAAAACACTACCCTGACCAACTTCACTTTCAACCCGGATGTTTCCCTTATGCAACTCCACAATTCCTTTGGATACAGCCAATCCGATACCTGTACCCAACGTAAACTCTGAACTCTGTCCGTCAACCTGATAAAAACGATCAAATATCTTGTGAATAGATTCCTTGGAGATACCCACACCATCGTCTTCTACCCGTATTTCCACTTCATTCTTGATTTTCCGGATAGAAACAGTAATACTGCCTTTTGCTTTGGTGTATTTAAAGGCATTAGATAAAAGATTGAATATTACCTTCTGCAACTGAACCGGATCAAACCAAAGATTCAGTTTTTCCTCCATATGTTCGAACTTATAGTTAACAGAATGTTTCAAGGCATATTCATAAAAAGACATATAGATCTCTTTAGTGAAAGATACAATATCCATATATTCCACTTTCAGCTTCAGGAATCCTTGTTCTTGTTTTCGGAAATCAAGTAACTCTGACACCAGATCACGCATATGTCTGGCATTCTTATAAATTTTAAGTACCCGGTTGTAGACGGATGGATTGAGTTTATTAAGTTGCAACAATAGTTCTACCTGTACAATAATAAGGGTAAGCAGTGTACGGAACTCATGCGAAATGTTGGTAAAGAAACGAAGTTTTGTCTGATTTAATTCTTCAATATATTCTTTTTCCTTTCTTTCATATTCTAATGAGGCCTTTAACTTTGCCTGCCGCACATTGAAGCGGAAAATAGCATATAAAATACCTACCACCAATAATGCGTAAAGCAGATAAGCCCAAACTGTAGCATAAAATGGCGGATTAATTTTGATGCCAAGTTCAATTTGTTTTGTTTCCGTTTTGGCATCTTCCCATACCTCCCGAACAAGCAGACGATATTTCCCCGGACTTAAATTAGTATAACTGATAGTAGTAGAATGTGCCGGAAGCCAGGTATCATCAAGTCCTACCAACTGATATTCATACTGAAAATCGTTATTAGAAACATAGTTTGAAGTAGCAAATTCAATAAACAGGTTGTTTTTATTGTAATCAAGTTCAATCTCCTTATAGTTGGATAAAGCCGAAGAAAGAATACCAGATCCATCTCCCGGTCTGACCTCCCTGTTGGATATCCAAAGCTTATCAAAATAAAGCTGGTATTCTTTTTTAGTGGTATAAAGTAACTGTTCATAAAGGGATGTCAATCCATCAATTCCACCAAAGAAAACCTCTCCGTCTTTGGTAGAACAGACACTTGAACCTTGGTTAAAACTCATTTGAGGTATTCCGCAAACATGTTTCAATGTTCTGGTTTCAGGATCAAAAAAGGAAACTCCTTTGTTATGCAGTACCATAAGATGATCATAAGGTGATTCGGCTATATAATAACAATAGTTGCTCTGTAAATCTCCCTTTTCTGCTGTAAAATTTCTGAATGTATCCGTCTCGGGAAGATAAAGGAACAATCCGGAACCTAAAGTCCCGAAAAAAAGTTTCCCCTTACTATCCTCTAAAATATGAGTAATTCTAAATTTACCAATAGAAGTAGAATCCTCCATTACAGCATTGTATTCTTTTATTTTATTATTATTCAAATCAATCCGTACCACTCCTCCGTCCGATTTAGCAATCCACATCCTATCTTTGCTATCAATCAAAAAAGTTTCATAATAAAACTTCCTTTCTACTGCCCGGTTAATTACCTCATTAGCAGAAAGAGAAGAGAACGTCTCACTTTTCAAATCCATACTACAAACTCCTGCCTGAGTCAGTACAATGAGTTTATCTTTATAAAATTGTATATCGTTCACAATATCGTTGGGCAATGAAGCAGGCTCTCCCGGATTATTCTTCAAAACCTTGACCGTTTGGGATTTTATATCAAATATATTAAGTCCACCGGTATGCGTACCAATATATAGCAGATCTTTATCTTTTAGATATTTAATACATTTCAGATTATTATGACTAATGCTTCTGGGGTTATCTTCCTGCATGAAACTCTTGAATTGTTTCGTTTGGCGGTTAAAGAAATTAAGCCCTCCTCCTTCAGTACAAATCCATAGATTACCGTTTTTATCTTCTGCCATCTTACCTACGAAAGGAAAACTAAGATAGTTGGGGTTATTTCGCCCTATCGCTCCATAGAAATGGTAAATATCGGCTCTCGGGTTAAAATGATTAATACCACCAAAATAGGTTCCTACCCAGATATTCCCTTGTAAATCTCTATAAAGACCAAAAACAGACGAATGACTTAGACTATAGGGAACATTGTCTATTTGAGTATAACATTTCCATTTATCAGTAATAGGATCATATTTATTTAACCCATAAAATGTGCCAATCCATATATTTCCGAATTCATCCTCAACAACACTTCTCACATGATCATCGGAAATCCCATTCTTACCCGGTGAATAACGGAAGTTTGTTATCTGATTCTGAGATGAAATCCGATAAGCACCACTCGCATCCGTACTTACCCACAAATCATTTCTCTTACTCTTATACAGGTATTTCACAAAAACACCAGATAACACCACTTTCGGAGAATCGGGTGCACTGAATGGTATAGACAATAAATTATTTTCTGTCCCTACCCACAAATATTCATTATCAGCCGTAAAGATACAACTTCCGTTTCCCAGGCCCGGATCTATATCACAAAACTTACGCAAACCTTCTTTACCCTCCAGATAATAAAATATAGCATGATCGGATATCACCCAAAGCGTATCGTTTGAATAGCAAATACCATTAATTTCTTTTTGTGCCAAACAGGTAAATTGCTGTGTTGAAACATTGTATTTCACCAGATCGTGTCCGGCCCGTAAGTAGATAGCACCTTTCTTATTACCACAAATTGAATAGATTTCATTCTGGGTCAATCCCTTATTATTTTGTGAAGGGCGAAAGGCGGTAATCTCACGTCCGTTGTATCTATTCAGTCCTTCAAATGAGCCAAACCACATAGCTCCTATTTCATCCTGATAAAAAGAGAAAATACTGATTTGCGTTAATCCATCTTTTACCCCCAAATGATGGAAATACACATCATTTGCTTTGGAAGATGAAAAGAAACCGAAACAAAAAACAAATATCAGCAGAGTTTTTATCGCTATTCTATTTAATTGATCATGTATTTTTTTTGTCATAACAAGCGAAGTTTTTTGTCTTTTAGTATTAGTTATACATAAGAAGCAAAAATAAGCATTTAGAATGAATTATACAATAAGTCTTTCAATTTACTATAAACAAATTAAAGAAGCAATAGCCATCATCAACTAAATCAAAAAAGCGGCTCACCTTGCTGGATGAGCCGCTTATCAAAAAACGTATAATAATCTATTAATAGTTTTCTTTCTTTACTTCAAAATAAGCTTGCGGGTGCAGACATGCCGGACAAACTTCGGGAGCCTCTTTACCAATAGTAATATAGCCACAATTACGGCATTGCCATACAACTTCACCTTCTTTGGCAAATACAGAAGCTGTCTCAATGTTATTTACAAAAGCGCGATATCTTTCTTCATGTCCCTTTTCAGCAACAGAAATATTGCGGTACATGGCAGCAATTTCATAAAAACCTTCTTGTTCGGCAACATCAGCAAAATGAGGATAATCCTGTGACCATTCTTCATGTTCACCAGCAGCAGCTTCGAGCAGATTATTGAGAGTAGTACTGATAACACCAGCCGGATAACTGGCAGTAATTTCTACCATGCCACCTTCCAGATACTTAAACATACGTTTTGCATGCTCTTTTTCCTGATCAGCTGTTTCAGTAAAAATAGCTGCGATTTGTTCATAACCTTCTTTTTTTGCAACACTTGCATAATAAGTGTAACGCATTCTTGCCTGTGATTCGCCAGCAAACGAAGTCAGTAGATTTTTCTCAGTCTGAGTACCTTTAATACTTTTAGCCATAATAGTCTTATATATTTAATTAATTAGTAGATTACGCTTGTATTTGTTTATTTATAACACAAATATACGGAATTAGTTCAAAACAAGTCCTTCTTTCTTTATAAATAAAATCTATGAAATCATTGATAAAATTTATCATTTACAAATAATATGCTCCAAAACATGTTATTAGATTTATTTTATGTAATTTTGCAATCCTTATTTAGCAAAATCAGTAAAATCACATCGTAAATCTATATATGCACTAATTATATTGTATCGTTAAAATGAAAGTCTTAGAATTCAAACCCAAGCTGTTTTCTACACTCAAAAATTACTCGAAAGAAACATTTACAGCCGATCTCATGGCCGGGATTATTGTTGGTATTGTAGCCCTCCCATTAGCTATTGCATTTGGTATTGCCTCCGGTGTATCTCCCGAAAAAGGTATTATCACTGCTATCATTGCAGGATTTATTATTTCACTATTGGGTGGTAGTAAAGTACAGATAGGTGGTCCAACAGGAGCATTTATCGTTATTATCTATGGTATTATCCAGCAATATGGAGAAGCTGGACTCATCGTAGCTACTCTAATGGCAGGTGTAATACTCATCCTATTAGGAGTATTCAAGTTGGGAGCAGTTATTAAATTTATTCCTTATCCCATCATTGTAGGTTTCACAAGTGGTATTGCCGTAACCATTTTCACCACACAAATAGCTGACATCTTCGGACTGACTTTTGGGAATGAAAAAGTTCCGGGAGATTTTGTAGGAAAATGGATGATTTATTTTCGTCATTTTGACACAATTAACTGGTGGAATACTATTGTAAGTATTGTAAGTGTTATAATTATTGCTGTCACTCCAAGATTTTCAAAAAAAATACCGGGGTCTTTGATTGCTATTATTGTAGTGACAATTGCTGTATACCTCATGAAAATTTACGGAGGAATTGATTGTATTGATACAATTGGTGATCGTTTTACCATTAAATCCGAATTACCCGATGCCGTTGTTCCTGCACTGGACTGGGAGGCCATTAAAAATCTGTTCCCGGTAGCAATTACAATTGCTGTATTAGGTGCTATTGAATCGTTACTTTCGGCCACAGTAGCCGATGGTGTAATAGGAGACCGTCACGATTCAAATACCGAACTGATAGCTCAGGGTGCAGCCAATGTCATCGCTCCTTTATTTGGAGGTATACCTGCCACAGGTGCTATTGCACGTACTATGACGAATATCAATAATGGTGGAAAAACGCCTGTAGCCGGAATTATTCACGCTGTTGTATTACTACTTATTTTACTATTCCTGATGCCATTGGCACAATATATTCCTATGGCATGTCTGGCAGGTGTGCTGGTTATTGTTTCTTATAACATGAGTGGATGGCGCACGTTCAAAGCATTGTTGAAAAATCCAAAATCAGATGTCACCGTATTGCTTATCACCTTCTTCCTGACCGTTATTTTTGATCTGACAATTGCTATCGAAGTAGGTTTGATCATTGCTTGCGTACTGTTTATGAAACGTGTCATGGAAACAACCAAAATATCTGTCATCACCGATGAAATAGACCCAAACTCAGAATTGGATATTGCTGTTAGTGAAGAACATCTGATTATTCCAAAAGGAGTGGAAGTATATGAAATCAATGGTCCATATTTCTTTGGTATTGCAACACAATTTGAAGAAGTAATGGCACAATTGGGAGACCGTCCCACTGTACGTATCATTCGTATGCGTAAAGTTCCGTTCATCGATTCAACTGGTATTCACAACTTATCCAATCTGTGCAGGATGTCTCAAAAAGAAAAAATTACAATTGTACTTTCAGGAGTAAATGACAAAGTACATAAAGTTTTGGAGAAATCAGGATTTTATGAATTACTGGGAGAAGAAAATATCTGTCCGAATATCAATGTAGCACTGGAAAGAGCAAAAGATATCATAAGTGTACAAACCATAAACACAGAGAAGTAAACTCAGAATAGCTTTTAATTTATATATACTTTACTATAATAACATCCCCATGTTTTATATCAGAACATGGGGATGTTGTATTATAAAACATAGGGATGTTTTCAATTCCTTCTTCTAATAAGAAGCAGATGCGGAAATACCTGCTTCAGTTAATAAAGATAGTATTCTATCTAATTCTTCATGTGTAGCTTTCTGCAAATCATGGTCAGGAGTTTCACGATCAATCGTATAAATCATCACTTGCCGGGGAGCAATCTCCTTTATCATTTCTAACCAGGGTAATACATACTTATCAGAAGTATTATTCACATCTTGTCCCCGATAAGTACCTTTCATAAACATTGTCTGGATAATACAGTTTCCTTTAAAAGCTTTCAGATTATCAATTATCTCTGATACAGAATATTTACCGACAGGACGGTCAATTAGATGAATATAATCACTATCCACTGTATCCAGTTTTAAAATATTATTATCTATCTTATTCAATGCTTCGAATACAGCCGGACGATGAATAAACGTTGAATTACTCAATACGCTCACTTTTGCTTTCGGGAAATACTTATCACGAAGAGCCAGCGTATCTTCAATAATTTCCGGAAAATAAGGATGTGCCGTAGGTTCACCATTCCCGGCAAAAGTCAGCACATCAGGAAAAGGACCATTTACCAGCATATCTTTCAAGCGGGTTTCAAGTGCTTCACGTATTTCCTCACGAGTAGGCAAGGGCTTAGAAGGGCGATGATCTGCATTAAAACCACATTCACAATAGATACAATCAAACGAACATACCTTTCCATCGGAGGGTAAAAGATTTATTCCCAAAGATACTCCCAAACGGCGGGAATGAACAGGGCCAAATATAGGGGAAGGATAAATAACAGTCATGATGAGATTTTACAATTTGACGATTTACAATTTACGATTGATAATACTATCATGCAAATATATTAAAACTTCAGGCGTAATTGCATCTGTAAGTCTGCTTTTTTATTATTTCGTATCAAGTCATATCCGGAACCTATTTCATTACGATCATAGTATATCGTTTGTCCCATCCTAATTATCATCATCCAATGTGTATTCAGATCACAGCGCATATTGATTGCCAGATGTATTCCTTTACCCTGAAACGAAGGAGTGTAAAAAGTATAAAGCAAACCTTTTTCTGCAACGTATACACGGGTATCATAATTATCGGTATGAAAGAAGCTTCCTTGTAGTTCAGCCCTTAGCGGAATACAGGATAAACGGTAAGCTATCATTTGCGTAATCTGATAACCCTGACCAGCTACTTCCCCTGAAGAGTGGAAATTATTATAATCAACCGTTGTACGAAGGGAAAACAAATCATCCGGTGAATAGTTCAGCCGGTAGCGCAACCGATGGTGATAAGTTGGCAGAGTAATTTCACCACTCGTTCCGGTCACATCTCTTCCTTTTCGTTTATAACGATAATTCAGATACATAGTAAGTTCTCTATGAGGAGTAAAGTTCATTTGTAACACTCCATCAATACCTTGCGAAGGTTTACTTATCCTGTACTTCCACCAGGGAAAAGAGAATAAATCTATAGATGCAAAGAATTTCCAATGACGGAAAGGAGATATTTCACCGGCAAAATACCAGCCATTTTCATTCTGTACATTACTACCTTCGCCAAACGAACGGGCAAACATTGCCCAATAATCATGTGTATAATAACGATGTATCAACAATAAATTGGCTCCTTGTACAGGAGAATACTGCAATTTATTTAAAAGAGCAAATCCCTTTTTGCCAATAGCTGCTTCTCCCTGAAAAGAAAAACGATGCCAACGATATCCATAATCCAGTCCTACATTATAAAACCTGTTACCATGAATATTATATTTGGAATACTGTCGTAGTTCGGGTTCAAAAGAATGATCAAAAAAGTAGTAAATACCAGTCAATCCCAATTTCAGATGATTATTTGTATAAGTCATATTTCCACCTGTTAATTGCATTGTGAAAACATTCTTTTTATCAGCCTCCTTCTGACTACGATGTAAACCAGTCTTATAAATAGAAGTTATTTCACCTTCCTCTATCACTCCATCCATACTGCGATGTGAATAAAAAGCTGATAATACCAGATGTTTACTTAGTTCTACAGCAGTAGCTACTCCCCGAAAATAATTATATTCATCCGTAGAAGAATGTTTTCGTATACCTCCGTTCCGGAATGTCAATGAAGAAAGATAAATACTCTTTCCCATAAGAAAATCAGTATTCACTACTAACCCTTGACCAAAGCTTAACCGATAGTTGCCTAAAGCCAGAGTTTTCAACCGTCCTATTTTAGTTATTAACAAGTAATATGAATAGTAATCATAGCCCTGTTTATTATGTAATGCACCAAAAGGTTCACCCGCGTCTTTTTCTCCGGTTATACCGGCATAAACATTCTCTCTATACCGAAAGCCATATCGCAGAGAGTGGTACATAGAGGGTCCTAAATAAGTTTTTTCATATCCCTTACGTGTATAGAACGGAATATCCAAACGAGTTAACACTTCATGTTTACCATACCTGAACACATCCTTTAGACGGGGCAAAGACTCTTTCTTATCAACAGGTTGTACACAAACAAAAGGAAGTAAATAATGAATAGTCCGACGATCCATCTCTTCTACCAACTGTAATTCATAAATGGTTTGCATCTGCCCATGAATATACACATAAGCCAACAGGTTCTCAATCTGAATATCAGATAGAAAAGGAAGCTGCTCCAACTGTTCTTTGGTAGCGGTATTCAGATTGACAGGTTGCTGAATACGTTCAGAAAGTTCCTCAATCTTATCTTCCCAATTTATCTCTTCACTGTCATCGTTATTAACAGAGATATCCTCAATAACCTCCTCCAGAATATCCACAGAAGGGTTCTGAGCTTTATTAACAGGCATTATCAACAAGAGGTTAATAACTAAAAACAGCCGAAAAAGGCATGTGCTTTTCATTCATTTTTACTTTTGTCAGATAGCGAAGATACTTTAAATAGGTTAACACTACAAGGAATTGAACAAATAATAAAATAATCTTGTAATTTTGCGACATGAATACAAGACCTAACATAGTAATACTTACACTGTTTGCTCTGTTTCTTTCTTTCCAGTCCGTTCTGGCACAAGATAAACAAAGCAGAGGAGGATACCTTGTTCCGGTTTGTATTTATGAAGGAGATACCATCCCCTGTGTACAACTACCTACCGTTTATATTTTTAAGCCATTAAAGTTTAAAAATGATAAAGAACGCATGGAGTATTATAGGTTGGTAAGAAATGTCAAGAAGGTATATCCCATAGCCCGGGAAATCAACCGTACCATACTCGAAACTTATGAATATCTGCAAACTCTCCCAAACGAAAAAGCACGTCAGAAACACATTAAAAGAGTAGAAAAAGGGCTCAAAGACCAATATACCCCCCGGATGAAAAAACTTTCTTTTGCACAGGGTAAATTGTTAATAAAGCTGGTAGACCGACAAAGTAATCAAACCTCTTTTGAATTAGTAAAAGCTTTCATGGGACCTTTTAAAGCAGGTTTCTATCAAACCTTTGCCGCTCTCTTCGGTGCTAGTCTTAAAAAAGAATACGACCCGAATGGTGAAGATAAACTCACCGAACGGGTGGTGATATTGGTGGAAAACGGACAAATTTGAAATAGTGATGAGTAGTTTAGTGATAAGTGATTAGTTCCATGTGGTATATTCGCGCAGCTTACTAATCACTTATCACTAATTTTTAGCTTCTTAAAGAGGTCCCATATTACAATCCCCGTCGTCACAGATACATTCAGTGAATGTTTAGTACCATATTGGGGAATTTCTATACAACCATCCGAATGGTCAATAACTTCCTGTTGTACTCCTTTCACTTCATTTCCCATAACGATGGCATATTTCTTTGTCTTATCCAGTTCCAGTTCATCCAACATGATACTGCCTTCAGCCTGTTCCACCGAATAAACAATATATCCTTCATTTTTGAGGTTATCAACAGCTTCAACAGCGTTATTAACATACTTCCAGTTAACTGTAAATTCGGCACCTAAAGCTGTCTTATGCATTTCCGGATGCGGAGGAGTAGCCGTAATCCCACACAGATAAATACATTCAATACGAAATGCATCTGACGTACGGAACACAGAACCAATATTATGCAAGCTCCTGATATCATCCAGTACTACTACCAAAGGCAGTTTATCCGCTTCTTTAAATTCCTCTGCACTTATCCGGTTCAGCTCGGTTATTTTCAATTTTCGCATGTTCATATCCTTATTATTTCTTAGCTACTGCAAAAGTAATTCTTTTCTGTTAACACACCTGTTTATAACCGTTGAAAACCTGTCAAAACTTAAAGCAAAGATTTTGAAAACTAACTCTTGCATTATTCAGAAGAAGGTATAAGGAAGACTCATAATGAACAATACAAAAAAGTTAATATAAACTTTCAATGCATTCTTAAACATATTTTTCAGCACTTATTACCCTGTTTATATCCATAAAGTTTTTAACTTTGCACTTTATCAACAAGGTGTTAATACAAATTGAGAGATAGCTTATTATCAGCCAATAGCCTCTTTTCAGTTCGTTCATAATATACTGATAACTGTGTATTGGAGACTAATAACTTATCTGACAAGAAAAACAGCTTTTATTTGCTAACACTATTAACAGCCTATTATCACTAACAAAGGATTTTTCTTTAAAAAGGAGAGAAAATAAAATTATTATGAATGAACTCATAAAAGCTATTAACGAGCTGAAAAAAGAAAAGAATGCAGTTATTCTGGGTCACTACTACCAGAAGGGTGAGATACAAGATATCGCCGACTATGTAGGCGACAGTCTGGCATTGGCTCAATGGGCTGCCAAAACAAAAGCGGATATCATTGTGATGTGCGGTGTTCATTTTATGGGTGAAACGGCAAAGGTGCTCTGTCCTGAAAAGAAGGTATTAGTGCCTGATATGAATGCAGGTTGTTCATTGGCCGATAGTTGTCCGGCAGATCAGTTTGCACAGTTTGTCAAAGAGCATCCCGGATATACGGTGATATCCTATGTCAATACAACGGCTGCTGTGAAAGCTGTAACCGATGTAGTGGTAACTTCTACCAATGCAAAGCAAATAGTAGAAAGCTTTCCCAAAGATGAGAAAATAATTTTTGGTCCGGATCGCAATCTTGGAAATTATATCAACTCAGTTACGAACCGGCAGATGTTATTGTGGGATGGTGCCTGTCATGTGCATGAGCAGTTTTCGGTAGAAAAGATTCTGGAGCTGAAAACACAATATCCTGATGCCATCGTACTTGCGCATCCTGAATGTAAGAGTACAGTATTGAAACTGGCAGACGTTGTAGGTTCTACAGCTGCCTTATTGAAATATGCTGTTAACAGCAGTGAACAACGATTCATTGTAGCTACCGAATCGGGTATTCTTCATGAGATGCAGAAGAAATGCCCGGAAAAGACGTTTATTCCCGCTCCACCGAATGATAGTACCTGTGCATGTAACGAGTGTAGCTTTATGAGACTAAATACGCTGGAGAAGCTCTATGAGTGTCTGAAGAATGAGTCACCGGAGATACTGGTTGATCCGGAAATAGCAGAGAAAGCGGTAAAGCCGATAAAGCGGATGTTGGAGATTTCGGAGAAATTAGGATTATAATAAAAAATTATTTTGTATTTATTATAGAGAGACTGTTTTGTTTTATTAAACTCAAAACAGTCTTTTTTGTATAATTGGTTTCTCTATGAATCTCCATGATAATAGAGAAATTAAAATAGTTAGAATGAGAGTAAGAAAAAATGCGAAATAAATATTAAACTGAGGTATTTTATAATAGATAATAGTTTGTATAATAGGATAATGATATAAATACATACCATATGAAATGTTATCATATTTTCTGAGAAAGTTTAGGTATTTTAGATTATAAGCGAGACCTATAAGAATAGTGGCAAATGCTAAAGGTTCAAATGTTGAAAACAAAAAATTAGAATCCTGATAATAATATATAACGATTGCTATTGGAAAAAAGAATTTTAAATATTTTGTAAATTTATCAAGATATAGAAGTATAAATGTACCAGAATAAAAGTACATTAATTGACTTCCTATTTGTTTTCTTATTAATAAATATAAATCATTATTTGTTTGCTCATATAGCACAGTGAAACAGTAATTATAGATCGTAGCAAATAAGAAAATACTAATCATTACAAATATAACTTTGTATTTCTTTAATAAATATAGAATAATAGGTACACTTATGTAAAACATAACTTCAACTTTCATAGTCCACAATGAACCATTAACAGCTTGTATCGGATTGTGTTCGAAAACCCCTGGTAGAGTAGGTTGAATAAAATTGAGAAAACTAAAATTAGCTATTAGATATTTATAAGTTTCTTTTGATGTGAAGAAGTCTTTAGTTCCTATGGTTGTAATAAAAGAACCTAATAAAAAACAGAATATAATAACTATTAAATATGCAGGTAATATTCTTCGTATTCTTTTTTCAATGTAATCTTTTAAATCTTCTCTTCTTATATAACTATAAAATACTAAGAAACCACTCATGATGAAAAAAGCTTTCACTCGTGTTGTACCTGTTACAAACCAAAATTGATCAATGTTTGTCAGTGTACAAAAATGTGCAATGATAAGTGATATGGCAAAAAAATATCTAAGAAAGTCAAAACAGTTTCCTTTCTTAAGTAATTTTTTTGAAGATTCATTTAATAAATTATTCATTTAATAATTAATATTTTTGTTGCAATACTTTGTTTTCCATCTTTATCGGCTGCTAAGACAAAATAGATACCGGAAGGAACTTTATTACCTTGTAGATTACGTCCATTCCATGTAAATTGTCCTCCGACAGAAGTTCCTGCATAAATAAGTTTACCACTAACATTGGTTATTTTAATATCCGTATCCATCATAAGTCCGGTAATAGTAATAACTCCTGCATAATCTTGTTTTACAGGATTGGGATATGCATATACATCATCATCTACAAAACTATCTTTTGGTTCTATAGCATCACTTTGGTATGATAATAACCCTTTATTTGTTCCTATAAATACTTCGCCTGTATTGGGATTTATAGCAATAGATTGTATATTATTTGATAATAATGGGCTATTTTCGGCAGTAAAATGATGGATTGTTTCTAAGCCATCAGGACTCAATAAATAAATTCCATTAGATCCTGTTCCTATCCATTTACGATTACCTCCGTCTACAGCAATAGCAGTTATCTCATCACTTGCTAATAAATAATCAGCAAGGTTAGTGCCATCGTTTCTCGGAACTTTGATTTGTGTACAATAAAAATCATCTTTAAAAAAATTAGATGGATTATTAAGAATAATCGGACCTTGAGCTGTTCCAATCCAGATAATTCCATTTTTATCTTCTACAATGCAATAGATTTTTTTGTGGCTAAGAAGTGTTCCGTCCTGATTTATAAAATTAGTAACGAATTTATGTTGATCATCACCGGGATCTTCTAACGTGTTTTTAGTATTCAAACAAAAAACTCCATAGTTATATCCCCATGCAGTAGCCCATAACCATCCACGTTTATCAAAAATAATATTTTCAAGACTTATTGTGGTATCTACTTCTGGATAATGTAGATTTACCCATTTTCCATCTGGTTTTAATACATGTATAAAATGCTTTACTTCATAGTTTGTCATCCATAAATTGTTATCATTGTCATATGTAAGTCCATTAATTCGTACAAAATCTTTATATATTCCTGGATCGGTTATAGGTACTGCTACTTCAAGCGGACTATTATTGTATGTATAGTGTTTTACGAATTTCTTATCATAAAATTCATATAATCCTTGGGTGACTGAAGATGCAAAATGACGTTTTTCATCAGCAGGATCTTGAGTTATGGAGCTAATGTTTCTGTAAGCTATTCCAGTTTTCTCATCTATTCCTTCCTCTTGAAAACTATTCCATGTTTTGTCTTCAAAGAACATGATTGTTCCTTCTTGAGGTTGGCTAGTTTTACCACCTCCAGCTATAAATAGTTTTTCCCCTTCAAACTTCATGCGATAAGTTAGATTTCTTTTTGGACTATTTGGGATAATAGAGGACACTATTGTTTCTAAAGATTTATTAGTTGTGTCAAATTTCATACCAACAAGTCCTTTTTCCTGTCCAGCTGACCAATATATTCCATTTTCATAAGAAAGATGCGCTATACCTAAATAATGATCAAGATAATGAATTTTCTTTATATTATCAAATAATGCTAGCGAGTTTTCATTACTTGCAATGAGCTTATCTTCATAAGTGTACATAAAACTGTAATATCCACCTATAAGTTGTGAATAACTATAATCAGATCTGTTAATAAGATATATACCTTGATAGAGAATATTTCCTACCAAATTATCATTATAGATTGAAAGAAAGGAGTATACAATATCAGATACTTTATTCCAGTTATTGTTATCCAATAAATTATCAGTTAATAATCCTGTTAATAATCCTTCTGAAGATGCTGCGTAAATTTTGATATCATCTACTGCGCAAGCATTAATTTTCTTATTGAGGATATAAGTATTAGCTATTTCTCTTTTCTTTAAATTTAAAACCATGACACCAAAAGAAGTAGAGAGATAAGCATATTCTTTAGCGAAACAAATATGATTAACATTTTTGGTTTGAATCATATTTTTATTCATATAATCCGGTAAATTATATACTTCCTTATCATTTACGAGTAAGTCAATATTGGCATTAGAATATATAATGATTAATGTTTTATATTCTTTATTGTAAGCTATATAAGAAATGTCAGTATCACTCAGTAGGTTACCCTTCCAATAACATTGAATGCTTGTGTCTTCTTTATCATAGGAAAATAAACTTCCGTTTCCTATGGCATAAATAAGATTGCCAGCAGGTTCAGTACGTGTAACGTTGTGGTAAGACAAATAATTTTGCCAACTACCAATGGCATGTTGTGCATATAAAAATGGTGTGATAATCAGGAATAAAGCACAGATATAGACTATTTTCTTTTTCATAAACTACAGATTAAAAAAAGCACATAGATTGTCTATATGCTTTTTATATTAACTTGTTTATAACTTGTTTATTGTATGGTAAACAGGAATTTACATAGTTTATTAACTGCTTGTGCACGATGGCTTATTTTGTTTTTTATTTCATCGCCAAGTTCAGCAAAAGTTTTATCATACCCTTCCGGGATGAAAATTGGATCGTAGCCGAATCCAGACGACCCTCGCTTTTCTGTTATTATTTTGCCTTTTATTATTCCTTCAAACTGATATTCAGTTTCGTCGAGTATGAGTGAAATAACGGTACGGAATTGCGCCTGACGATTTTTTTTATTCTCCATATTATGAAGTAATTTTAACATATTAGCTTCTGAATTATGAATATCACCTGCGTAACGAGCAGAATACACTCCCGGTTCACCATTTAAAGCTTCTACTTCCAGACCTGTATCATCGGCAAAACAATTTAATTTATAGTTACTGTAAATGTATTGGGCTTTTAACAAAGCATTTCCTTCTAATGTATTAGAAGTTTCAGGAATATCTATATGACAATTGATATCATTTAAGCTGAGTAGTTCTATTTTATTTTCTAAAATAGTAGATACTTCATTCAATTTGTGAAGATTGTTTGTAACAAATACAAGTTTTCTTTTCATTGATTCAGAGTTTTAATTACAGGCAAATATACATCAAAAAGCAATAATTTTTTTATAGACAATATATTTTTTGTCAAAATTGATATTTTAGTGCAATATATGTTAAATAATTTCATTGTTATATATGAGTTGTTATTATTTTGTTTATTTTTGATAAATTTTAAAAATACAATTACTATGGAATCAAAAAAACTATTCATTACATTATGCCTTTCTCTTTTTTGTATACAAATGAGTGCACAGGTAAAGGTTCTTTCAAATGGTAAAGTTGGTATTGGTACTAATAATCCGAAGTATGGTCTTCTTGATATTGGAAAAACAGGGGTTAATAACGGGTTGGCTATTTACGATAGTTCATTAACTAATACTCTTCCTTTAAAATTATATTCTAATGGAGATTATGGTTATCTAAATTTTGGAGGAGTAGCAAAACAAGGAATAACAATAAATAAAAATGGTGGTATTGGCTTTGGAGCTGATCCTTCTATAGGACTGGATACTCCTTCGTATATCAATATATATACTTATAATAGGTGTGCATTAATGGCTTATGCAAAATTTCCCAGTGATTATGGTGATATCATAAAAGTTTATTCATGGCGGGATACCGATATGGCTTACGTTGTAAGAGATGTTAGAAATGGTGGAAGTCCACTTACTTTTTATGTAGCTGGAGATGGAACTGTTTATTCAAAAGGTAGTCTATTAACAGCTTCTGATGAATCCTATAAAGAAAATATCAGTTCAATAAGTAATAGCCTGAATACGATCAGACAAATGAGAGGTGTTACCTATAAGCTAAAGGAACAGGTTGATGAATCAACTACTGTAAATACTCTTCAAAGTGATGTTTCTTCCAGAGATACTTTATCCGCTCAGTCTCCTGTACCGGTTGAAATTGTTAATAAGATAAAAGCTGAAAAGAAAAGAAAGAAGGCTGGTTTTATCGCACAGGAATTGGAAGAAATATTCCCGGAAGCTGTTTATACATTACCCAATGGAAAGAAAGCCATTGCTTATTCTGAAATTATTCCTTTATTAGTGGAAGCCATCAAAGAACAGCAGAATGAAATTGACGAATTGAAACAAGCTAAAAGCATTCAAGCCCGATCTACTATCAGTGATGCAGACGAGCAATCGGATGTAAACTCGTTGTTGGATGAAAAGCTGAAAGCCAAACTTTATTCCAATATACCCAATCCTTTTAAGGAGCAGACTACCATTTCTTTCTTTATCCCCGAAACATCTTCCAGAGCCAGTATCCATATCTATAATCTTCAAGGAAAACAGATTAAACAAATCAATATTGAGTCACGAGGAAATGGTTCAGTAACTATCAATGGCTATGAGTTGATTCCGGGAATGTATATGTATTCATTGATTGTAGATGGTAAAGAAGTTGATACGAAAAAGATGATATTAACCGAATAAATGTGAGGTAATTATGAATAGAATATTACAATTTACGATTTTCATGTTTTTGGGTACTTTATTGTATTCTCAAAATATAGTGATTGATGGGGTTGCCTTCTCAGCTGACGGAAAAACACTGATTAAGTATCAGGAAAGTAAAGTTGATAAAGAATACGTTGTTCCAGAGGGTACGGAAATAATAGATGTAAAAGCTTTTAATCAATCCGAATTTTTGTGCCATGTCATTTTACCTTCTACTTTAAAGGAAATAAGAGATAATGCCTTTTTTTATTGTTCTTCTTTGGTATCTGTGACTTGGAGTAACTTTCCGCTGTTGATAGGTAGAGATATTTTTTACGAGTCTCCAATACGTGAATTTTATGTATCGGATGGAGCAAATTGTGTGGTGGTAAATAATGTTCTTTTTTCTATGGATCAAAAAAGATTATTGCGTTATCCTCCGAAAAGAAAAAAATCACAAGAAGAATCTCAAAATACTACATATTTCACAGAATATGTAATTCCGGAAGGTACCGAAATAATAAATAGATTAGCGTTTGAAAGAGCTTTTCTGCATGAAGTAACTTTACCGTCAACTTTAAAGACAGTAGAAGAAGGTGCTTTCTGGGTAAAAGCTCGTATACCTGTCGGTAGAAATAATCAAGAAACCAATCGTAATAACGATTTTGATTGGGATTTAGAATATCGGAACATGGATTTGGTTGTTTGTAATGCAATTGTGCCTCCTGTACTGATTGGCAATCCATTTGCAAACCCATACTGGACAAGATTACATGTTCCTGAAGAGAGTTTCGATGCTTATTGCTATGCACCCGGCTGGACGAAGTTTAGGGATATAAATAACAAACTCAATCCGTCTTCGGTTAATGAGATTTCATTGTCTGGCTTGAAAGTTTTTTTAGATGCTGATAACTTGAATATAACGGGTACGCGGAAAATATCAGAAGTAAGATTATATGTGTTAAGTGGCATTTTATTATTAGATAAAATCGTAAATGGTAATTCGTGTACTTTAGAAATGAATAATCAGTTACACGGACTGTTGTTTTTAGAAGTTGTTTATGAAGGTGGGACAAGCGAAAAGGTAAAACTGCATAAATAAATGATTTATGAAAAAAATATTAGTTTGTTTGATGGCTATTATAGTTGTCACGAATTTAAGTGCCCAAGTAGAAGGTACGATACAATGGAATCCGGATATAGATTTTACTTATCAGGTAAATGGTGAATATATACAAATATCCTCTGAGACCGGATATATTGATGAACCGGGAATGCCTCAGATCCCATATTGTGTGAAAACATTTCTTATACCGATGAATGTTCAGGCAGCAATACAGGTAAAGTCCGTAAATAGAAAATTACAAAGAGAAGATGTTTTATTATATCCGGCTCAACCACCGATTCCTATTGGAGAAAGTCGTTCATCATGGGTAGAACCCAATAGTGATATTTATAATTCATCGAATCCTTTTCCGGGAAAGTATGCCGAAATCATTTCGGATAGAGTGGACTTTGGTTATCATCTTGTAACAGTGAGATTTTATCCAATTGAGTATATTCCTAAACAGAGGAAACTATACACTTGTGATATTACTTATTCTTTAACTTTTTCGATGGCTAAGGAGTCGGTTTCAAATTCAATAATAGAAAAGCAATCGGAATACTTAAGTCAGTTAGATGAGGACTATATTCGATCAATTATTGAAAATAAGGAGATGTTGTCAGAAATTGCTCCGAACGTAAAAGCATCTTTTAGAAAAGGGCGTTTAGGCGCAATAGTAAACGCAACAGAAAAAAAGGTTAATTCAGATGTGGATAATTATCTGCCGGAGTATCTGATTATCACTAATGAAGCTTTGAAAGAGAAATTTCGTATATTGGCTGACTGGAAAACTAAAAAAGGGATACCTGCTATTATAGAAACAGTAGAGGATATTTCTATCACATATGCAGGAAGTGATATTCAAGAAAAAATACGTAACTATTTGATTGATATCAAACGTAAATATGGTTCTATGTTTGTTTTGCTTGGGGGAGATACAAATGTTATACCTGCTCGTGTAAAGAAATCGAGATCTTCAGATAATAAAGATTGGGTTGCAGTTGATTTTTATTATAATTGTGTAGAAGGTGGAAACTGGAATAAGAATGGGAATAACGTATATTTTGAAGCTGATAAAATAGATTTTGATGATAGTAAAGATTGGGGAGTATCATTTAAATTAGGAAGAGCCCCGGTGGAAACATTAGAAGAGGCAGAGATATTCGTTAATAAGGTAATTCATTATGAAAAGGCAGATTTAAATATTAATTATTCATATATAAATAATTCGGTAGCAGCAGACGCCTTTATTTCTAAAAATGAAAATACCGGTTATTTGTCTGATGAAAAAAGAAGTGAAATTGCAAATTTTTATTCTAAGACAAATTTGAATCGTTGGTTGATTTATGATCATTATAACTGTAAAAGCAATATTGCTACTTGTAGTAATAAACATAGTGTATATGAAGATCAGTCCGGTAAAGGAGAAGAATTGAATAAGGCCAATTTTGTAGGCGCTTTACAAAATGGTGGAAATTCGGGTTTAAATCATTTCCATCTTGTTTATCACATGGATCATTCTTCACCGGGAGCGATGGGAACTTCTTCTAAGGATAAGAATGAATCAATATCCAATTGGGATGTGGATAATTTGAATAATGGATATTATTACCAAATTGTTATGTCGGGTGGTTGTTCGCCAGCGGATATAACAAAAGACTGTATAGCTGAACATTTTGTGAATAATCCTCAAGGTGGAGCTGTTGCATATATTGGTAATACAGATACAGGATGGTCAGATGAGCATGTTCATTTAGGGCAATTTTTATCTGAACTTTATAAAACGTCTGTTAATACGACCAGTAGGTATGATTTGTCTGTGCTTCATCAGAAAGCAGTTGAAAATGCTAAATATAAAAATCTTAAATTAGCTAATTGTGCTCTGCATCTTTTGGGTGATCCTGAAATGCAGGTATGGAGTGATGTTCCAAAAAACATGGATGTAACATTAATGCCTGCTTCCTTAACAACAGGTGAGAATATGATAATGGTAAATATAAATGGCTTACCACAAAATGAAACGGCTCGAATCTGTATTCAAAAAGGAGATGAATTGTATTATGTAGATCAACTTGGAAATGGAAGTCATTCTATTGGTGTTTTTATACAGACATTAGGAGTTGTAAATGTGACAGTCACTGCCCATAATTTCAGACCAGTTGAAAGAGATATTCAAGTATCGCAAAATGGTAGTGAGCCAGCTATAGCTGTTGAAGATCTAATTTATAATGATAAAGGGACTGGTGCAAGTATAGGAAATGGTGATGGACAGTTAGATGCCGGAGAAACGATTGAATTGACTGTAAAACTGAGGAACACCGGAAACAGCGCATTAAATGGAGTAACAGCATCTTTAGTAAGTACATCCGATGATATAGAGATCGTAAATGCTAATGCTACATTTGGGAATATTGCCGGTAATGCTGTAGTGGGATCTGTTACTCCGTTCGTTTTCAAAATAAATAAAGATAGCGGGGAACATCTGAGAAATAATTCCAGTGGAATAAACTTGAATCTACAAATATCAGTAAATGGTGAAATTAAAACTCAGTCGCTTAAGATAGATAATATTTATGCTCCTGAAGTTGAAATCGGTAATAAAAAAATTACTTGGACAAGCAATGGAAATACTATAGTAGAAGCAGGTGAAACGGTGAAGATGAATATTGACTTAATGAATATTGGAAGGGCTGAAGCTACGGGATTGAAAGCCGTACTTATCTCAAACAATGTACAGGCATCGTGTCCGTCTACACAAGTAACTTATCCATCTATTCCTTTTACTGAGACAAAGACAAGTACGATTGCTTTTCAATTTCAGACATCAAGTAGCTATACAGGAGCATTGAATTTTACATTGCAGGTTAGCAATAAATATGGAAAGACTTGGAACTTTCCAGTAAATCCATTATTAAGACCTGCTATGATAGACATATCGACTGTTAAATCTCAGGCTGACAGTACTTCAATTAATGTGTATTGGTCCTCTATGGGAAGGTCGATAAGTTACAATATATATCGTAGTGATAATGGAGAAAATGGAACGTACAGGAAGTTGAATAAGTTTCCACTGACTGCTACATATTATTTGGATGAGAATCTTGCCAAATTGACAAGATATCATTATAAGGTAGCTACGGTTTTGGATAATGGGAATGAAAGTGAGTGGAGTACAGCTTATCAGACATGGACTTCGTATCCCGTGATTAGTCCGTTCCCACGGCGAATTACTACAGGTAATTATTCCTCTAAATCTTGTCCGAATATTGCTGATGTGGATAATGATGGTAAGCAAGAGTTATTCTGGGTTTATGAAGATCGATATGGTGCTCGTATTGGTTATTTAATGGGATTCCGTCCTACAGGAGAAGAACTGTTTGATATCGATGGGAATGTGACTACGGTAAGCGGGTTTGTTAAAACACCGGTAATGTTGAAAGGACAGGTTGCTTTCGGAGATTTATCAGGCAATGGTGAGCAGAATATAGTGGTATCATCCTGGGAGGATGACCACAGAGATAAAAATGCCGTTTACTGTTATTCTCCATTTGATAAGGATGGAGATCATAAGCCGGATTTATTGTGGGAAAAGAAGATTCCTTATTCGATGTTTCAGAGTCCGGTAATAGCCAATTTGGATGGAAGCTCGGATGGAACGATGGAAGTTCTTATTAAATCACATCAGACTTCTGATATCTTTATTTTGGATCATAACGGAAATGAGCTGAGACGGTTGAACCCCAATGCTAATATTACCAGCGGAAAAGATTACAATAGTTCTGCCTTGGCTGTTGCTGATCTTGATGATGACGGGCAGATGGAGATTATAGCTTCGTATGATTCATTGGGTATTTATATCTGGCGGCAGGATGGTACAGCTTTTACAACGAATCCGTTCTGGAGAGCGGGAGATGCCAATTTAGCCTCTGCTCCTGTGGTATGTGATCTGAATGGAGACGGAAAAAAGGAATTGGTCTTTTCACAACATGATGTAGCAATCAGCCATGTCTATGCTATTAGTTTGGAAGGAGATAAGACGGTTGCCGGTTGGAATGGAAGCCAGACGATTCCTTACACGGACAATGGTGCTTCTTTAGATCACACTTTGTCTGTGGGTGATATAGACAATGACGGTCATTTGGAAGTTGTCATATTAGGTCGTGGAGTGGTAAAAGCATGGAAACATACAGGCGATTCTATTTTTAGCAGGTCGATTGATGGATTACTACCACAAATAGCCTATGCAGCCAATATAAATACTCCTATCCTGGCTGATGTGGATGGAGATGCCGTACCGGATATCGTATTTTGTTGTAATAACAAATTCATTTATGCTTTACACAATGACGGGAGTGATATTTTGGGATTTCCGATTGTGTCAGCGGATGAGAAATTTCTGGATACTCCTTGTGTTGCAGATATCGATAACGATGGAAGAAATGAGATAATAGCCGGTAGTGAGAAAGATTTGTATGTGTGGAAGACCGAAGGTATTCCTACAGCTATAGAATGGGGTGTTAAGCGTGGTAATCCACAGAATACGGGAGAGTATTTCCCGATGGTTTGTAAACCAATGCTGGTAAATGCCAATGAAACATGGGACGGGGAATCTCCGTGTGGAAATGTGGTATTACAATCGGGACGGCTGGTAATTCCCAATGGGAAAACGATGACCTTGAATAATACTTCATCGGTGATAGTTCGTTCGGGGACTACGCTTGAAGTAGATGGAGGCAATATCTTGAATGCAAGGGTTGTAGTACAGAAGGGGGGAACGATTGTAGTAAAGAACAACGGTGTGATTAAGTTACGTGACAATGCCTGTCTTGAGATAGAAGAGGGAGCGGCAATGGATTTACCTTACGGAGCTATCGATATACCTTAAATGAGCGTGTAATATCTATAAACAGAATGTGTTAAATGTAAAAAAAACACAGATTAACACGAATTTATGCAAAGATTGAATTAAATCTGCGATAATTAGTGTTAATCTGTGTTTTAATGGTTGAAGATACAAGTTGCTTCTATTTTACCTTCAGCCTGTCAAATCCCTCTCCGTATACTCCAATGACGGAACTTTGAGAGATAAACGCATTCGGATCTATATCCTTTACCAACCGGAATATCTCAACCGACTGACGTTTGTAGGCAAGTACTACAAGCACTTTTACATTGTGCTTGCTATACCATCCTATACCATCGAGTACGGTCACTCCGCGGTGGGTCTCTTTGGTTATACGGTCGGCAATCTTTTCGTAGTCTTTAGAGAAAATAAAGAACTGTACGGATTGACGGGCGCTATTTACAATATAGTCCAGAACGAAACCGATGATAAGCAACGTTACGAAGCCAAATATCACTCTTCGCCAGTCATTGAAAATGAAATAGCAAGAACTGATGATGACAACGTCACAGATCATAATCATGCGTCCTAAGGTGACATCTTTGTATTTGTTGACGATAGCGGCAATGATATCCGTACCGCCGGTGCTTCCGTTGCAGTTGAATACTACGCCTAAACCTATACCACACATCGCTGCTCCGATCAGGCAGGCCATGAAGTCCTGTCCTTCACCTAATACTTTAGGAGGAACGCCGTCCGCCCCGTTTACCACTAATTGCAAAAACCATAGCAAAAACGTAAGCATAAAGATGGCATACGTGGTTTTGATGCTGAACTTCGGACCAAGTATCTTGATAGCAAAGGTCATCAGTACGGCATTGATGATGAAATACGACCATTGGATGGGAAATCCTGTGGCATAATAGATGATGGCACCAATACCTGTTGTACCCCCGGTGGTAATCTGATACGGGATCAGAAAAGCAGCCCATCCGAGGGCATAACTGAACAATCCGAGTGTGATGAAGATGTAATCTCTGGCTTCCCGCATCACTTCAGCTTTTGTAGGTTTATACATATAGATTTTATTTTAAATCACAACGTTTACAATCTTCTTCGGCACTACAATTACCTTTTTCGGAGTTTTACCTTCCGTCCACTTCTGAGAACGTTCGTCCGCCAATACTTCCGCCTGGATAGCATCACTGGCAGCATCTGCCGGAAACTCCATAGTAAAACGGGCTTTACCGTTGAAAGAGATGGTGTAGTTTACTACGTCTTCCTTCAGGTATTCTTCGTTGAAAGCAGGCCATTGGGCATCGCAGACAGAGGTTGTATTTCCCAATGTATCCCATAGCTCTTCGCATACGTGCGGAGCGAAGGGAGCAAGGACGATTACCAATTTCTCCAATATCTCTTTCTTGCTGCATTTCAGTGTACTGAGTTCATTTACACAGATCATGAATGCGCTTACTGAAGTATTGTAAGAGAATTGCTCGATGTCACTCGTCACTTTCTTAATCAGTTTGTGCAATGACTTCAACTCTTCTTTGGTAGCTGGTTCGTCTGTTACGATATACTCGTCATTACGGTTATAGAACAGTGCCCAGAATTTACGGATAAAGCGGTGCACACCGTCAATACCGTTTGTATCCCACGGTTTGGCTTGTTCTACCGGACCGAGGAACATTTCATACATGCGGAGTGTATCGGCACCGTATTTCTCTACAATCATATCCGGGTTCACAACGTTGAACATTGATTTACTCATCTTTTCAACTGCCCAGCCACAGATATATTTGCCGTCTTCAAGAATGAATTCTGCCGTTTCAAATTCAGGACGCCATGCTTTGAAAGCTTCCAGATCGAGAATATCATTGGATACGATGTTTACATCTACATGGATAGGAGTGACATCGTACTGATCTTTCAGGTTCAGAGAAACGAACGTATTGGTATTCTTGATACGGTATACAAAGTTACTGCGTCCTTGTATCATTCCCTGGTTTACGAGTTTCTGGAACGGTTCTTCCATTACAGATACATTGAGGTCATACAGGAATTTATTCCAGAAACGAGAGTAAATCAGGTGTCCGGTTGCATGTTCCGTACCGCCTACATAGAGATCAACGTTCTTCCAGTACTGGCAGATAGCGGGATCAACAAGTGCCTGGGTATTGCGCGGGTCCATATAGCGGAGGTAGTATGCGGAAGAACCTGCAAAGCCCGGCATTGTGTTGAGTTCGAGCGGGAAGATTGATATATTATCTATCTTGTCGTTTTCAGTTATGCACTTGTTTACAGTGTCCCATGCCCATTTGGTAGCATGTCCCAATGGAGGTTCACCGGTTTCGGTAGGCAGGAATTTGTCAACTTCCGGCAATTCGAGCGGCAGACAAGCTTCGTCAATCATATAGGGCATACCGTCTTTGTAATAAACTGGGAAGGGTTCACCCCAATAACGTTGGCGCGAGAAGATGGCGTCGCGTAAGCGGAAGTTAACTTTCACACGTCCCAGTCCGGAAGTTTGGATATATTCTTTTGTTTTGGCAATGGCTTCTTTTACGGTCAGACCATTCAATACCAGCCCACCTTCGGGGGCACCCGGACGTGGAGAGTTCATCATGATACCTTCTTTGGCATCGAAGCTTTCTTCACTGACATCACAACCTTCAATCAGCGGACGGATTTCAAGACCGAAGTGTTTGGCAAACGCATAGTCGCGACTATCGTGTGCAGGTACGGCCATGATAGCTCCCGTACCATAACCTGCCAATACATAATCACTGATCCATACGGGGATAGCTTCGTTTGTCAGCGGGTTGATGGCATAGCTTCCGGAGAATACACCGCTTACACTGCGGTCGGCAATACGTTCACGTTCCGTACGCTTTTTGGTGCGTTCAAGGTAAGCATCTACTTCTGCTTGTTGTCCGGGAGTAGTGAGCTGTGCCACAAGTTCACTTTCGGGGGCAAGTACCATGAAGGTTACACCGAATACTGTATCGGCACGAGTGGTAAAAATGGTGAATTCAATATCAGAATCTTTCACTTTAAACTGCATTTCGGCACCTTCTGAACGGCCAATCCAATTGCGTTGAGTCTCTTTCAGAGAATCTGTCCATTCTACAGTATCCAGACCATCGAGCAGACGTTGGGCATAAGCAGATACACGGAGACACCACTGGCGCATTACCTTTTGGATAACCGGAAAACCACCGCGTTCGGAAACACCGTCTACAACTTCATCGTTGGCAAGTACTGTTCCCAGATCCGGACACCAGTTCACCATGGTGTTGCCCAGGTAAGCGATACGATAATTCATCAGGATTTCCTGCTGCTCTTTTTCACTTTTTGCTTTCCACTCGTCAGCAGTAAAGTTGAGTTCCTCACTACAAGCAACGTTCATACCTTCTGTTCCGTAGATTCCGAAAGCCTGGATAAGCTCTTCGATAGGGCGTGCCTGCTGTTCATCGTTACAATAATAGCTATTGAACATTTTCACAAACGCCCATTGTGTCCAATGATAATATTCCGGATCACATGTACGTATTTCGCGGTTCCAGTCAAAAGAGAACCCTATTTTATCCAATTGCTCCCGATAGCGGTCGATATTCTTTATGGTTGTAATAGCAGGGTGTTGCCCTGTCTGGATAGCATACTGTTCGGCAGGCAGGCCGTATGCGTCATATCCCATAGGATTCAGTACATTGAAACCTTGCAGGCGTTTGTAGCGGGCGTAAATGTCCGAAGCAATATATCCCAGCGGATGTCCTACATGTAGTCCTGCTCCCGACGGATAGGGAAACATATTCAGCACATAGAATTTTTGTTTCGATTCATCTTCCTTCACCTGGTAGGTTTTACTTTCTACCCACCGTTTTTGCCACTTCTTTTCAATATCCCTGAAATTATATTCCATAGCGATAATCCTTTTGTTTATAGTGATTTATTATGTTATTTCATTAATTGGGAACAAATTTACGGGATTATTTTCAGATAACCACAAAGTTGCGTAAAAATCGGTGTGGAGTTGATGCAGTTGGAAGGGGGATTTGAGAGGTATGGGCATAAAAAAAGGAGCAACGCCTTGCTCCAACCTTTGTTAACCTTAAATCTAATACTATGAAAAACACA